>JBPOIK010000009.1:0-19082 GCA_052034525.1 Planctomycetota bacterium | reverse complement strand
GGTGATTTGCCATTCGGGCCTCCTGCCCACACGGGGCGCAGGAAGCCATTACGGCAAATCACCCACTCCTCAAGATGGCCGGTTTTCACCCACCCGCTCCTGGCCGGTTCTGCCCGCCCGGCGACACCGGAAAACGGACGGTTCCTGCAGCGGGATCCGTTGGATTGGATTGGTGATGCGAATTTGTATCAATTCTGTCGGTCCAGGCCGTTGGATCTCACCGACGCGCAAGGATGTGGCACCTCAGAGGAAATCAAGGCTCTTCTGGCGGCATTGAGGGGTATCGATGCGTTGATCGAAGAGGTTCGGTTGACGGATGCCATTGCGCGGCTTGCAGAGCTGAACGAAGCTCGCGCGCGGATCATCACGAAACTGAGGCAGCTTCTGGCTGACGGCTGGAAGCCTGGTACAGCGTTGCCCGGTGCAGTAGTATGCTTCCTCGCGATTACGTCAGAAGCCAACGCGGCGGAAATCCAATGGTTTCCTACGACCGCGTATGCTGCCCACCGGAGGCTCTGCGACGAACAGGCACAAGAATGCAGGGAGAACTGCCGCAACGGGTATCCTTGGTGGAATCCTTGGGCTGGAAGCTATCGGTCGAGCTGCCTCGAGAACTGTTCTCGGAAGTGGAGTCGGTGCGATAGCAGTTTTGAGGGGAAGAGATACACCCTGTGTGACTCCGACCGACCGGGGTGTGACGAAAGCAAATACTGAGCGATGCACGATGCCTGGCTTGACTCGCGCGGGGGGTGACGCTTGTTGAGTGTTCAGATTGATGTGATTTTATCGGACGAGGTCCATTTGAGGTCATATGGACAGGTGTCGAACGCGCGAGTTGATGAAACCCCCAGATGTAATTCCCTTTACGACATGGCGATTTTCGGCCCCCGGCACGACTGGGTCTGCGGCTGCGAAAAGCGTTTTGGTGAAGAGGCGGAAGGCTACATATGCTCGGTGTGCGGCGTGCGGGTGGGAGTAGCTTCCCAGTTGCGGAGACGTCGGTTCGGACACATCGACCTGCGTAGTCCGATGGCCCACCCTCTCGTGTCTGGCGCAACGATCTGCGCCCTACCCGTGATTCCCATTGCGTTTCGGCGAGATGGAGGGTGGCTGGATTTGGATCAGTTGTACGGATCTGTTGTGGCAGCCAACACAGAGCCGTTGGATTCGACTGCCAACGGCGAACGGTGCTCGGAACGACTGACGCATTTTGTCAAGGCTCTGTTCTGCAATGAAGGTTTGGAGGAACAGGAGTTTGGAGAGGGCCGGGCCCTTCGATCTTTGACTTGGCATATGCGGGACGCATGGGAACGTAGCGACTTCTTCGCGTATGGGGTCTTTCTGCGAGGACTCTGCCTGACTGTCAAACCCATGTGCTAAGGACGGCCGTGACTACGGAGGGAAGAGTGTCAGTCAAGACGTGGCGCTTTTCTTGGTCCGCCGCTGCATCGGGCGCGGTGGGAACCCGGGTTACCCGTGTCCTTCCGGTGAGCGTGGACGACCGCTTTTTCTCGGCGGCGGGCGGTCAGGGGAGGCGGTCGGCGGGCAGATGAGGGCCATCGAGCGTGGCGTGGTAGGTCCAAGGCATCCACCTCGCGGGGTTCAGGGGTAGATCGGCGGCGTGGCGGTGGAGCTGCGTGAGGTGGTGGAAGGGATCGACACCGCAGAGCCGGCCGGTGTGGATCAAAGTCATGAAGATGTCGCCGACGTGGGTGCCCGGTCATGTACCCGACAGACTGCCTATCAAACCGTCGTAGCGGAGTGCGAGCGGGCGTTGGAGGGACCTATGCGAGCGAAGGTTCAAGTCTTGTTCGTGGAGTGCATGTCCGATCGGGTGCGTGTCGATCTGGCTGTGAAGGACGTGTGGACTGACACGTTAACAGTAAGACAGGTCGATTCGGGGACAGGCAAGTGGGGGTTGTACTCAGAAAAGTTCCTCGGTCCGGTTTCGTGTTCTTCTTGGCTCTTACGGGTGATTCGCCTCTCCCGACGCCGAGGCGACGCTCGCCTTTCCATTATTCTCAAGGCGGATGACGCGTCACCCGAGGCGTGGACGGACACAATATGAGTTCGAGTCGACGTGGGTTGCAGCAAGGCGCCGCCGTGGGATTTTGATTTGGATATTCGTCCGGACCGCTTGCGCTCCGGCCAACTCTCGGCAGTTGAATTGGTGCCACGCGGTTGACTGCGTGCTCGGTCAGCTCGAATGGGGGTGCGGGACGGTCGCCCATTTCTTGCCAGCGCGGCGGCGCCGTGGCAGGGTTTGTTCATGCCCTGTGTCGCACGCATCGTCTTGCCCGGCCTCGCCGGGAAGCGGCATGAACCGGCCCCACTCAGAGGCAACCTGGTTCAGATCATGCCCCGGTGGGGGTGGTGGCGCTCCCAGCAGCCTCGCAGCAGGCGGGTCACGTCGGGAAAGCGCGTCAGCAGAATCATCGCGGCGATGATGAACGGCTTGAAGCCGGCCTCCCGGTAGGTTCGCACGCGGTACGCGTCGAACACGTCGGCGGCCACCTCGCCGGCCGGGCAACTGACCCCGGAGATGTCGGCGGGCAGGCAGTGCATGTACAGGGCGCCGCCGTCGCGCGTCCGGCCCATCATGGCGGCGTTGCACTCCCAGTCGCGGTGTTGTGCGTTCAGTTCCAGACAATGTCGTTCGAGCCGGTCCAGTTCCGAGGTGTTCTCGTCGCGCAGCAGTTCACTTCGCTCCACCATGACGGAGTAGGGAGCCCAGCTCTTGGGATACACCACGTCGGCGTCCTGGAAGGCTTCGCCCATGTCGTGGACGACGCGGAAGGAGCCGCCGGACCGGTCGGCCTGTTGGCCGGCGAGTTCCACGACGTCGGGCAGCAGATCGTAGCCCGGCGGATACGCCAGCGTGACGTGCATTCCGAAGCGGGTCATCAGAGCGATGACGCCCTGAGCCACCGACAGGGGTTTGCCGTATGACGGCGAATACGCCCAAGTCATCGCGATCCGCCGGCCCCGCAGGGCGTCGAGCGAGCCGAACGTCTGCCGCATATGGGCCAGGTCGGCCAGGGTCTGCGTGGGGTGGTCCAGGTCCGATTGCAGATTGATGACGGTCGGTCGCTGCGGCAACACGTCCTGGGCGTGGCCTTCGGCCAGGGCCCGGGCGACCTGGCATTGATATTCGTGCCCCGCCCCGATGAAGATGTCGTCCCGGATGCCGATCGTCTCCGTCAGGAAGGAAATCATATTGGCCGTCTCGCGGACGGTCTCCCCGTGCGCGACCTGGGACCGGGTTTCGTCGAAATCCTGGACCGTCAGCCCCAGCAGGCTGGCGGCGCTGGCGAACGAGAATCGCGTTCGCGTGGACTGGTCGCGGAAAATGGAGATGGCCAGGCCGCTGTCAAAGACCCGCGCGGAGATGTTCTGTCGCCACATGATCTCCAGTGCCCGGGCCGTGGCCAGGGTGGCTTGCAGGTCGTCGAGCGAGCGCTCCCAGGTCAGCAGGAAATCCTGTTCAAAGAGTCGATGGTCGTATCGGGACAGCTCAGCGAGAATCGGTTCAATCGGCGTATTTGTCATGATCCGCACTCACATGTCAGAGGGTGAGCCTCCCCCGCGCGTCTGAGTATCTGAACGGACGGTCCTGCCCGTTGGCCGGGTCGCACAGAGTACCGCGAAGACGGCACGCTTGGCAAGTACTCGGCGGCAGGCTACCGTAGTGGCAAGTGCAGCGAAGGAGGCAACCATGTCTTGTGTCAGCCACCTGGTGTGCGTTGTGTGCGGAGCCGAATATGCCGAAGGGTCCGTGTTCACCTGTCCGGCGTGCGGTCCGGAAGAGGGCATTCTCGACGTGCGCTATGACTTCCGCATGGTCGAGGCGATGTTGCGTCGCCATGCCCTGAAGAGTCGGCCGCAATCCCTGTGGCGTTATGGGGAACTGCTTCCCGTGGAGCATCCGGAACACCCGCAGGTGCCGGACGTCGGCTGGACGCCGGTTCTGGACGCTCCGCGACTGGCCCGGGCCCTGGGCGTGGGTCGCCTGCGCCTGAAGGATGAGGGGCGCAGCGCGTCGAACTCATTCAAGGAACGGGCCAGCGCGGTGGGCGTCGAGCGGGCGGTGGAGGATCGCCGGTCGGCCATGGCCTGTTCGTCGACGGGCAACGCAGCCACCAGCCTGGCGTATTGTGCGGCGGTGGCCGGGGTTCGGGCATATATCTTCGTGCCGCGTCAGATTCCCGAGGGCAAACTGGCGCAGTTGCTTGCATACGGGGCGACGGTCTTCCGGGTGGCGGGTACCTATGACCAGGCGTACAGCCTGTGCACGCAGGCGTGTGACGCCTTCGGCTGGTACAACCGAAACTGTGCCGTCAATCCGTACCTGATCGAGGGCAAGAAAACGGGCGGGCTGGAGCTGGCGGAGCAGACGGCGGACGATCCGCCCGCCTGGGTCGTCTGCAGCGTGGGCGACGGCTGTTCCATTGCCGGCGTGGCCAAGGGGCTGACGGAGATGAAAGCCCTGGGCTTTTCGACCGGGATTCCGCGGATGCTTGGCGTGCAGGCGGCCGGCGTCGCGTCGGTCGCGCAGGCGTACCTGAAGGGGCGGGCTCCGGTTCGCGCGGAGGGGACCACGTATGCCGACAGCATCAACGTGCCGCTCGCACGCAACTGGCGCAAGGCCCTTGCTGCCGTGCAGGAGAGTGGCGGAGCGTTCGTGACGGTTACCGACGAGGAGATCATGCAGGCGGTGGGGCTTTGCGGTCGTCTGGCGGGTGTGTTTGCGGAACCGGCGGCGGCGGCCGCCATCGCCGGCGTGGCGGTGGCCAGACGGAGCGGGCTCATCAACGAGCACGACGATGTTGTGGCGATGATCACCGGCCACGGGCTCAAGGACGTGCCCGGGGCTCTGCGGGCGCTGGGGCAACCGCACGATATCCGGCCGGACCTGGCGGAAGTGTCCCGTCTCATCGAGGGTCAGGAGGCGGGCTGATGGCCGTGGTCCTGGAGAACGCCATTCTCGTCGATCTGGATCCGCCCGGCGTCGAGGAAGCGAGCCTTCGGGTGGAAGGCGGGTTCATTTCCGCACGCGGCCGCGCGGTCGCGCAGCCGGCGGACACGACCGTGGACTGCGGCGGAGCGGTGGTGCTGCCCGGCCTGGTGAACGGTCATACCCACCTGTATTCCTCGCTGGCCGTCGGAATGCCGCCGCCGCGCACGGCGCCAACCACCTTTCGTGAGATTCTCGAACGGGTCTGGTGGCGATTGGACCGCGCGCTGGACGCCGATGGCATCGAGGCGTCTGCCCGGATGGGCGCTCTGGATGCGATCCGCAGCGGCACCACCACTCTCATCGATCATCATGCGTCGCCGAACTTCATCGTCGGATCGCTGGACGCCGTGGAGCGGGGCGTCCGCGATGTCGGCGTGCGGATCGTGCAGTGCTACGAGACGACGGATCGCCACGGCCCGGACGGTGCCCGGCAGGGTCTCGACGAGAATCGGCGATACCTGGACAAATGCGCGCGTCGGCGGGACGGTTGGTGCGCGGGGCTGGCGGGGGCCCACGCCGCGTTCACGCTCGAGCGGCAGACGCTGGAAGAATTAGGAGCGCTGGCCGACGCGTTCGACACCGGCGTTCACATTCACGTGGCGGAGGACGTCTGCGACGAACAGGATATCCGGCAGCGGTTCGGCACGCCGTTGCTGGATCTGCTGGCGGAAACGGGCGTTCTGCGGACGTCATCGGTTCTGGTCCACGGCACCCATCTGGGCCCCGCCGCGATTCCGCTGTTGCATGAGCACGTCCCCACGATCGCTCACAACCCGCGGTCCAACATGAACAACGCCGTAGGATACGCCCTGGTGGCCGGGTTCCCCTGCCCGGTCATTCTGGGTACGGATGGGATCGGCAGTGACATGCTGACCGAGGCCCGTTTCGCGTGGTTCAAGGCCCGAGACAGTCGATCGCCGGTATCCGGAGAGCGGATTCTCGCGATGCTGGCCGGTGCGGCCCGTCGTGCCTCGCAGGCCCTGAACGTCACCCTGGGTCGGCTGGAGCCGGGGGCGGCGGCGGATCTTGTCGTCACCGACTACGTGCTGCCCGCACCGCTGACCGCGGAGAATGTGTTCGGGCATCTGGTGTTCGGGCTGGGGCCGCAGTTCGTCAGGGATGTGATGGTCGGCGGAAGCTGGATCATGCAGGATCGGCGGATGCGAACCTGCGATGAGATCGCGATCCGCCGTCGGGCACGAGAGCAGGCGGCCGCAATCTGGCGGCGCATGGATTCGCTGCCGGATTAGGGTTTGGGTTATCCGCGACCGATCCGACCATTCAGCTCATCTGCTCGTAGTCCGCCGGCGTATCCAGGTCACGCACGACGGCCGGCGAATCGCATTCCACGACACGCACGCGATACGGGTACGCACGCGGCAGCTCGCGCAGCCCGCTCTGGCATCGCGACGACCGGACGAACTCCAGCAGGGCGGCCGGGAAGATCAGCGGGTGGCCGCGACGCCCCTGCCAGCCCGCCACGACGACGGCGTCAGGATCGGCTCGAAACCGGTTCAGGCACGCCCAGACGCAGGGCGGTGGAATCCCCGGTTGATCGCCCGGCACGATCAGGAACCCGTCATCCGCGCGAAGGGTCGTCCGGCCGGCCCAGGCGTCCAGCCCCATCCGAACGGAGTCGATCATTTCCGTGGAGGGGTCGTCATTCAGCACCAGCAGCGTATTGTGCAGGAGGCTGTGGCGCATCGCGTCGGCGATTTCGGTGCGGGTTACGACGGCCACGAACATCACGCCCCCGGCAACCAGCGAATCGACCACGGCCGCCAGCATCGGGCGCCCGCCCACTTCCAGAAGCTGCTTGGGCCGGCCCATTCGTCGGGATCGGCCCGCGGCGGGGACGATGGCGAAGACTCTCGGATGCGGCGTCAGCTCATCCGGTCGGTTCATGAGGTTCGGCTCGCAACATTGAGCTGGTTGACATACCGTGTGTCCAGTACGCCGACCAGCAGTTGAACCATCCTGTGATACACGCCAAGGTCAACGTGATGGGGGCCGGACAGGTTCCCCAGCGCGTCCACGCGCAGAACCCGGTGCGTCCGCGCGTCCAGCCGTACGCTCACCGCGCCGTCACAGAAGGAATGCGTCTGTGCGTCGGGCGATTCCAAGACGTATACGTGCCCGTCCATGCGCCCGTGGATGCGCCGACCGGAGGGGGCGTCCTCTATTGCAAACCCGTCGCGCGGCGCCGCGCAACGCCACGAATCCCGGCTGCCGTGAAAGGCGGGTTTGTCGCGATAGGGGGCTCCGCGCTCCGGGCAGAATGTCTGGCAGTTGCCGCATTCATTGCAGAAGTCTGCGTATATGGCGATCTGCCGTTCCCGCCGGATGGCGAAGGAATGCTCGATCTCCTGCAACCGCCACTGTCCGGAGGGCTCGACGAGCACGTTCTGATACGTCCGCGCGCCGGGAGTGGTTGGATATGGGAAAATCGCCGCATTCGGGCACACGTGGATGCATCGGTCGCACGTGATGCAGTCGAACGTTTTGAGGGAAGAGTCCAATCGGCGCGGCTCGCGGCAGACGCGCGCGGGTCGGTATCGTTCCGAGGCGGCCGCCGCGGCGGAGACGGTGGCCAGGCTCTGCACGCCGGCCCGCGCCCGGAGGAATTCCGGGATGTCCGCCGCCCCGGCGCTGCGCATCGCGTCTGCCAGTCGGCGCAGGTACGCGGGCAACCGGCCATAGCCGCCCGGACGCAGCAGATCCGTGCATACCGTGACCGGCACGAACCCGCACGCCACCGTGTCCGCGAAGTTGTCCTTGTCCACGCCGCCGCTGTATGAAAACGGCAGTTCCGGCCCGACGGCCTCCCGAAACGCCCGCGCCAGGGCCATCGTCAGCACGTACAACGGCTCCCCGGAGAGATACATGACGGCGCACTCCGCCGGGAAGACGGCCCGATGATTGCGCACTTCCAGCGTGTTGCAGAGTTTGACGCCGAACCGCCGCCCTCGCGTGGCCGCAAACGCCGCCAGCCGGCGGCAGAGGTCTGCGGCCTCGTCGAATTGCAGGCCGGTCTCGTACGCCCGCGGATTCACCTGGATCCGGTGGTATCCCATCACATCGTGCAACAGGTGCTCCAGACGTTGACGCCCCAGCATCGGCGGGTTGAGCTTCACGCATACGTCGAATCCCTGGTCCCCCAGCAGGAACTCGCAGATCCGTTCGATTTCGTTCGGCGGGCAGCCGTGGAACGTGGAGAGCGTAAGACCGGCCAGCGGTTCACGCGGATACTCCAGATCGCGCACGGTCTGAAACTCGCGTGGAATCTGCGCTCGCAATTGTTCGACGACCGGCGTCGGATTTCGCATCTTTTCAAGGAAATGGCATACGCGGGGGCTCTGGATTCCCCGCAGGTCGTAGCCGACGCTGGCCTCGTAGATCACGTCCCCGGCGGCCCCGGCCAGGCCCGCTGTCCACGGCCCATGCCGGAACATCTCGATCAGCATACTGCCCGCCACGTACTGGCGGATGGAGTCTTCGATGCGCAACTCCTGCGACCACTCCACGTTGTATCCCACGCCGGCCACGTCTATGCACGGGCGAGGGATTGTCAGCCGGTCGTTTGCCTGCACGGTTTTGAGCTCGACAAAACGTCCCCCCGCCACGTAGCTCAGCAGCAGGTTCTGGGCCATCTGCGTGTGCGGTCCGGCGGCCGGACCCACCGGGGTGCCGGCCCGCCGGCCGTGGAAGGTCACCCCGAGGTCCGGTCCCTGCTCGTCGGGCCGATACCATTTCCGCCGGGGCAGGCCGAACAACGTGCCGCAGAGTTGCGGCTCGCGGTGCAGTCGCGTCACCAGGTCGGCTAAGGAAGCGGGAATGAGCTCCGCCATATGCGTGATTCTCCCCACGGGCGGCAGGGCGCCGGATTGCCCCTGACATCCGGCAATCTTACAATGGTCCGTCGATATGGCCACTGGCGCCGAAGCTTCATCTCATTCGCCCGAGGTTACCGTTTCGTTCATCTTGAACGGCGCGCCCGTCAGCGTCACGACCGATCCGCAGCGGTCGCTGCTGAGCGTTCTGCGTGAGGATTTCGGGATCACCTCGCCCAAGAGCGGCTGCGAGCCGCAGGGGCATTGCGGCTGCTGCACGGTTCTGGTGGACGGCCACCCTCGGCTCTCGTGCGTGATGAAGATTCCCAGGCTGCACGGGCGGCGGATCGAGACGATGGAGGGTTTTTCGAGCGAGGTGCGCGACCAACTGGCCGACAGCTTCCAGGAGGCGGGCGGGTGCCAGTGCGGGTTCTGCATTCCCGGCATCGGCGTGCGGGCGGTGGCGCTTGTCCGGGACAACCCTCACCCGACGCGCGACCAGATTGTCCGCGCTCTGCGGCATCACCTGTGCCGGTGCACGGGATACACCAAGATCGTCGACGCAATCGAGCGGTTCGCCGCTGCCCGGCGGGGGGAATCACAACCCGCGCATCCGGCCGATGGGCGGGTGGGCAGCCGGCTGCATCGCTATCGGGGGCGCGAGCTTGTGCTGGGCGAGTTCGCGTTCGTGGACGACCGGATGATGCGCGGCGCGCTCGCGGCGGCGATGCGGTTCAGCGATCACCCGCGCGCCCTGGTGCGTGGCATTGACGCGGCGCCTGCGCTGCGGTTGCCGGGCGTTCATCGCGTGATCACGGCGCCGGACGTGCCGGGCCGGCGGCATGTGGGCTTGATCGTGCCGGACTGGCCGGTGCTGGTGGGTGTCGGCGAGGAGACGCGGTACGTGGGCGACGTGTTGGCGGTGGTGGTGGCGGACAATGCACGGACGGCCCGGCGCGGTGCGGCCGCCATCCGGGTGGAGTACGACGTGCGCGAGCCGATCACCTGCCCGGAGGACGCACTGCGGGCCGAGGCGCCGGCCATCCACCCCCAGGGCAATCTGCTGGGCCGTTCGGCGGTCCGCCGCGGCGACGTGGAAGCCGCCTTCGCCGGTTCCGCCCACGTGGTCGAAGACACGTACCAGACGCAGCGCATCGAGCATATGTTTCTCGAGCCGGAGGCGTGCCTGGCCGTTCCGGGCGTCCGGGCGGCGGACGGCGCTCCCACGTTGACGGTTTACAGTCAGGGGCAGGGCGTTTTTGACGACCGGCGGCAGATTGCCGAGGTGCTCAACTGGGATCCGGACTGCGTGCTGGTGGAACTCGTCTCCACCGGCGGGGCGTTCGGCGGGAAGGAGGACATGAGCATCCAGGGCCAGACGGCGCTGGCGGCGGCGCTTTGCGGCCAGCCGGTCAAATGCACGCTGACGCGCCCGGAAAGCTTTCGCCTGCATCCCAAGCGGCACCCCATGCGGATCACGGCGAAGCTCGCCTGCGACGGCGACGGCCGGCTCACGGCATTTCGCGCACGGATCATCGGCGATACCGGCGCGTATGCTTCCGTCGGCGCCAAAGTGCTCGAGCGGGCGGCCGGTCATGCCACCGGCCCGTACCGCGTGCCCTGCGTGGACGTGGAATCCGTCGCGGCTTATACGAACAACCCGCCGTGCGGCGCGATGCGCGGCTTCGGCGTGAACCAGGCGGCGTTCGCCGTGGAGAGTCTGATGAATCGGCTCGCCGCTCGTGTGGGGATCGACGGGTGGGAAATCCGCTGGCGCAATGCCCTGGAGCGCGGAGACCGCTGCGGCACCGGCCAGATCCTGGACAAGCCGTTCGGGTTGAAGCGGACGCTGGAAGCGGTTCGCGATGCCTATCGTGGGGCGCGGTATGCGGGCATCGCCTGCGGCATCAAGAACGTCGGCATCGGCAACGGAATGCCGGACCTGGGCAAGGCGGTGATCTGCGTGGACGGCCCGGACCGGATCACCATCCGCACCGGCTACACGGAAATGGGCCAAGGCCTCTTCACCGTCTGCATCCAGGTGGCCTGTCAGGAGACGGGCCTGCCGCCGGAGCGCTTCACCGTCGTCACCGACACCTCGCGGGAACTCGGCTGCGGGCAGACGACGGCCAGCCGCGGCACCGTGCTGGCCGGCATGGCCGTGCGGGCCGCGGCTCGCAAGCTGCGGGCGGACCTGGACGCCGGCCGCTCGCCGGCGGAACTCGTGGGTCGCTCGTATCGAGGCGATTACGCCTGTACCGATACGACCCGGCTGGGCACCGACGATCCGAATCCGAAAACCCATCTGACCTATGGTTTCGCCACGCAGGTTGTCATCCTCGACGATGAGGGCAGGCTTGCGCGGGTGATCGCGGCGCACGACGTGGGGCGGGTTATCAACCCGACGCTGCTGGAGGGGCAGATTCAAGGCGCCGTCCATATGGGGCTGGGGTATGCGCTGACGGAGGAAATGGTCGTCGAGGGTGGGCGGATTAAGAGTGCCTCGGTGAATTCGCTGGGCGTGCTGCGCGCTCATCATATGCCGGAGGTGGAGGTTATTTTCATTGAGGAGCCCGATCCGGAGACGGTGTACGGGGCCCGCGGCGTCGGTGAGATCGGCCTGGTCCCGACCGCGCCGGCGGTCGCCGGCGCCCTGGAGGCGTTTGACGGCATTCACCGGCGTCAGCTCCCCATGAAAGATTCGCCGGCCGCCCGGGCGATTCTCAACGGAAATCCGAAGGTCGACGGCGACTCGCGATGAGTGACACCCTTTCGATTCTCCGCGCGCTATTGGCCGAGACGGATGCGGGCCGGTCCGCGGCCCTGTGCGTGGTCCTTCAGACGCGCGGCTCGACTCCCCAGCGCCCCGGCGCCGTCATGCTCGTCCGCGCGGATTCCAGCGCTCTGGGCACGCTGGGCGGCGGCGGACTCGAAGCGGAGGTCCATCGTCGCGCCTCCGGCCTGCTGGGATCCCAGGCGTCCGCCTCGCTCCAATTCGAGCTGAATCACGACCACGGCGAGGACGCGCTGATCTGCGGTGGCCGGATGCTGATCGGGGTGAATGTCGTGACCCCCGCCTCGGACCTGTCGCCGTATCGCCGGGCCGTTGCCGGCGGCGAACGACGTGAGCCAGCCTGGTTTCCGCTGGCCATCGCTGTCGAGGGGACGTTGCGGACCTATCGCGTTCATCTGGAGGTTGCGCCGGTGCTGCTGATCGCCGGGGCCGGTCACGTGGGGCACGCCGTGGCGAAACTGGCCGTCGGGCTGGGGTTCTCCGTAGTGGTCGTGGACGACCGGGCGGAGCTGGCGTCCGCGGAGCGGTTTCCGGCGCCGATCGAGCGGCGGATCGGCGACATCCCGTCGGTGCTGCGCGATTATCCGGTGGACGCGAACACGTACGTGGTGATCGTGACCCGCGCGCACAAGTACGATCGCCGGGCCCTGGAGAGTGTCATCGGCCGGCCGGCGTGTTATATCGGCATGATGGGCAGCCAGCGCAAAGCCCGCGCGGTGCTCGACGAGCTTCGTGACGCCGGCGTCCCGGCGGACCAGATTGACGCGGTTCATTCGCCGATCGGTCTGCCCATCGGCTCTGTCACCGTTCCGGAAATCGCCTTGAGCATCATGGCGGAAGTAGTGCAGCACCGCCGCCGCGAAACGCCGCCGCTGGTCAGCGGCCCGCAAGACTCAGTCATGGGCTGACGAATCGCGGAGCTCCGCCAGCCGATAGAAGATCAGCCGGCTCAACACCCGCTCGCGATACTCGGCGGTGGATCGCAGGTCCGTGATCGCGGCGATGTCCGCCGACAGCAGCGATCGAACCTCCGGTGGGTTGGCGAAGATCTGCCCGGCGTCCAATGCCGCTTCCAGGGCGCGGCAGCGGCGGACGAACGGCGCGACGCTGTTGGCCGCCACGCGCCAGCCCGCCGCGCTTCGTGCCATGGCGACCCCCACCTTCGAGATGGCCTGGGCCCGCCGCGCCCCGACTTTGGCGAGCCACTCGAACGTGTGGGCCCGGCGGGGCACCCGAATGGCGACGATCAACTCGTCGGGCCGCCGGACGCTTTGCTTGTAACCGACGAAAAACCCGTCGAGCGGTATCTCTCGGCATCCCTGCGCCGATTGCAGGACGACGGACGCGTCATAGGCCGTCAGCGCCAGCACGCCGTCCGCGGCCGGCGAGCCGTTGGCAATGTTTCCGGCCCACGTTCCGCGGGTCTGAATCTGGATCGCCCCCACCAGCCGGGCCGCCCGAGCCAGCAGCGGAAACGCCGCGACGACCGGCGCCGCGCAGAGGAGATCCCAGTATGTCGTGCACGCCCCGATTTCCAGAGCGCCCTCCGTCAACGCCAGGCAGGACAATCCGGGGATGCGCGTCAGGTCCAGGAACGTGGTGCTGTCCCAATCTCGAGCCGGCCAATGCACGCAGAGGTCGGTTCCGCCGGCGATCGGAACGAGCGCCCCGTGCCGCTCCGCCATCCACGCCAGCGCGTCGGCCAGGTTGTCAGGCTGAAGCACTTTCACCGTCGGCCGCCTCCCTGGAATCCAGAACGCCACTGACGCCGGAGATCACGGCGTCGTACCCCGTGCAACGGCACAAGTTACCGCTCATGCATTGCCGCAACGTGGCGCTTTGCAGCACCTCCGGATGCTCACGCAGCCATCGGGCCATCATGACAATGCCGGGGGAACACGCGCCGCATTGGGCCGAACCGGACCGATGCAACGGGCCCGTCACCTCCGGCCCGGCCGCTTCGGCCGTTTCCACGATCCGCCCGGCGACCTGAAACGTCGGGACCAGACAGGAGTTCACGGGCAGGCCATCCAGCAGAACGGTGCACGCTCCGCATTCGCCCTCGCCGCACCCTTCCTTCGCGGCGGTGCAGCCGCAGTCGTGGCGGAGCACGTCCAGCAGCCGCGCGTCCGACCGCACCCGCACGTGCATCGCCGTGCCATTGAGCGAGAACGACAGATCGAAATCACTCAACGTCCGTACCGTCCAGGTGTCACATCAATCGTTCCGGTGTCAGGGGAATCGCGTGGATGGACGTCTGGAGAGCGTGGCAGACCGCGTTGATTACCGCCGGCGCCGGCCCGTCCATCGGCAGCTCTCCAATGCCCTTGGCGCCTCCCGGTCCGTACGGGCTCGGTTGTTCCTCGAAGAACACGCGGATATCCGGCAGGTCGGCACTGGTGGGCAGGATGTAATTGGCAAACTGCGTATTCGTCATGGCTCCGTCCTGGAGCACGACGTTTTCGAAGAGCGCCCATCCGATCGCCTGGGCCACGCCGCCCTGAATCTGCCCGCGGGCCAGGGTGGGGTTGACCACCCGGCCCACCTCCTGCACAGCCACGAAATCCGTCACCTGCACGCCATAGGTTCGCAGGTCCACCTCCACTGCCGCGACGTACGTTGCCCAGGAATAGCACGAGTATGCATCGCCCCGGTACGTTGTCTCATCCCAGGCCATTTCCGGCGGAGTCTGGTATTTCGCCCGCCCGATCAGTCGCTCACCCGGGTGGGCCCGGTGCCACGCACGGATTGTTCCGGGGATGGACCGGCCGGCGACGCCGCCCACGGCCGCCGCCAAGTCCAGGCACGCGCGTTCCACGAGCTTGCCGACCACCATGGTCGTTCGGCTGGCCACGGTCGGCCCGCTGTTCGGAACGCGCGCCGTGTCCGGCCGCGCTACTCTCACCTGTTCATTCTCGACGCCCAGCGTGTCGGCGGCCACCTGAGCGAGGACCGTCGAAGCGCCCTGGCCCATCTCCGTATTGGCCGTCAACACCTCAATGGTGCCGTCCGCACGGCCTTCGACCCAGACTTCCGACGCCAGCATCGTCTCGCCGCTGCCGGTGAAGCCCGCGCCGTGCAGAAACGTCGCCTGCCCGATGCCCCGTCGCAGGTATGGGTGCGTGGCATTGAAGCGCTGGAATTCCTCCGTCCGCTGTCTCCAGGCGGCATAATCCAGCGCGCGGTCCATGAGCTTCGCCACATCCACCCCGTCCCGGCACACCTGCCCCGTGGCCATCCGATCCCCCTCACGCAGCAGGTTGCGGCGACGGAACTCGGCCGGATCCAGCCCGAGCCGACGGGCGATCTCGTCCATATGCCGTTCGAGCGCAAAAAGCGTCTGTGGAGCGCCAAATCCGCGGAACGCTCCGTACGGCGGCGAATTCGTCAGACGAGCCTCGCCGTGGATGTGGACGTTCTCGCAGGCGTATGCGCCCAGAGCGTGCAGCACGCCGCGGCTCAAGACGACCGGCGACAACGTGACATACGCCCCGGCGTCCAGGATGACTTCAATCTGGACCCCGATCAGCCGGCCCGCCTCGTCGATGGCCGTCCGATGCCGCACCCGGCTCGGATGCCGTTTGGTCGTGGCGGCCATGTCCTCTTGGCGATCGTAGATGATCTTGACCGGAGCGCCCGCCTTCTGCGCGAGCAACGCCGCGTGGATCGCGATGATCGAGGGATACTCTTCCTTCCCGCCGAACGCACCCCCGGTGGCCGTCTGGATCACGCGGACGTCCCGCGGCGACCGACCCAGCGCCGCACACAGCGCGTCGAGCACGTAGTACGGGCACTGCATGCTTCCACGGACGATCATGCCGTCCGGCTCGGGTGTGGCCAGCATCCCCTGCGGCTCCAGGTAGGCGTGTTCCTGGGCCCCGGTTCGATACTCTCCTTCGATAATGTGCGCGGCTCCGGCGAACGCGGCGTCTACGTCGCCCCGGCGGATGTCGATCCGTTTGAAGACGTTGTCCGGCCCGTACTGGATCTGGTCGTTTGTCAGGCCGGCCAGCGGGTCTTTCACCACGGGCAACGGCTCGTATTCCACGCGGATGGCTTGCACGCCTTTTCGGAGCGCGGCGGGCGACCGATGGGCCAGCAGCAGGACGGGTTCATGCTTGTGGCGGAACTCCGCTTCCACCAGTGCCGGCTGGTCCCTCTCAATCAGTGCGACGTGATTCGCTCCCGGGATGTCCCGGTGATCCACGATGACGTATTCGTTCCAGTCGATGCCCGGATCGAAATGAATGCGTGTGATCCGCCCCCGTGCGGCGGGCGTTCGCACGGTGGCGCCGTGCAGCACGCCTTCCACACGCAGGTCGTCCACGTACGCGGCGGTGCCTCGCAGTTTGTCGAGCCCGTCGACACGCAGCCTGTCCTGGCCGATGCCCATGCGGATTCCGTCTCCCGCGGTCAGTATACGGGTACTCGGGATTCGCCGGAAGTGCCGGCAGGGCACTCTCTTGACGCAATGGGAGGGTGCCGGATGATTAGCGGCGGCGGCTGCGCGTCCCGGGTGGCGCCGGTGCCAGGAACTGTGGCCATGCGGTTCGACACGATCATCTTCGGCGGCACCGTGGTCAACGCGGACGGGCGCCGGCGGGCGGATGTCGCGATTCGCGGGCACCGCGTCGCCGCGGTAGATCGGGGGCTTGCGCGGCAGGCCGCGCCGCGGACCACCCTCATTGACGCCCGCGGCAAGGTGGTCATTCCCGGAGCGGTTGACGCCCATGTGCATCTGGAGCTGCCATGCGGCGACAGGGTCTCCAGTGACGACTGGAACACCGGCCCTCGCGCCGCGGCACACGGGGGCGTTACCACTCTCATCGATTTCGCGACGCCGGCTCCGGGGGAGTCGCTGGAAGAGGCCGTCCGGCGCTTCCGCGCGCTGGCCGAGGGCAGGCCCTGCATCGATTATGCCTGCCACGTCTCCATCACGGACTGGGATCGACAGGGCGGCGAACTGCCGCGCATGGTTGCGATGGGCTGCCCCACGTTCAAGGCCTACATGACCTACGGCCGGCGGGGCCTGATGTCGGATGATCGCGCGCTGTACAACGCGCTGGAAGCGTGCCGGCGTCTGAACGCCATGCTCCTGGTGCACGCCGAGTCAGACGCCCTTATCGAGGAGTTCATCGCCCGGTTCCACACGCCGGAAATGATGCGCCGATACGGCGCCAGGCTGCACGCAATGACCCGGCCGGATTTCCTTGAGGCCGAGCCGATTCAACGCGTGTTGACCTGGGCCGGAGCCACAGGCGGTCGACTCTACATCGTGCATGTCTCCAGCGGATCGGGCGCCGAGCTGGTGCGGACCGCCCGCGCCCGGGGCATTCATGCGTTCGCGGAGACATGCCCGCAGTATCTTGTGCTGGATGATTCCGTGTTTCGTCGCCCCGACGGCCACCGCTACATCTGCACTCCGCAGGTCAGGAAGAAGACGGACGCCCAGCGTCTCTGGCAGGGCCTGCGACGCGGCGAGATCAGCGTGGTGGCCACCGATCATTGTCCGTTTACCGCGGCCCAAAGAGACTCCTGGGGTGGCGACTGGACGAAGGCGCCATCCGGTCTACCCGGCACGGAAACGCTGATTCCACTGCTATTCACGCACGGCGTGCGGAAAAAGCGCATCACGCTGCAACGCATGGTCGCCTTGTGCTGTGCGAACCCCGCCCGGCTCATGGGGCTCTATCCGGCAAAAGGCTTGATCGCGCCCGGATCCGATGCGGACATCTGTATCATCGACCCCCGCCGTCGTACCCGTGTGGTTCCCGCTCGGATGGAGACCGGGGCCGACTGGAGCCCCTATCAGAACTGGCTGCTGGCCGGCTTTCCCGAGTGGACCCTCTGTCGGGGCCGCGTTATCGTGCGGGATTACCGCGTTCTGAACAACGACGGCTGGGGTCGCTGGATTCCTCGTCGTAAGCCGGGTTCGCAGCCGTGACGAAGCCGGCCGCCGCCCATATCATGCCCGCGGTTGCCGCGGGCCTTCTGCGGTCGGTTGGGTAGGTTCTGCCTTCTGGGAGTATTGCGCATGTCTCGTATTCCGTACCTCTCTATCACCAGTCTGGTTGTGACGACTTCGCTGGCATTGCCGCCCGCGGCCCGGTCGGAAGTGCGCCTGCCGGCCGTGTTCGGCCATCACATGGTCCTGCAGCGGCAGGACGTCGTTCCCGTCTGGGGCTGGGCGGACCCGGGAGAGAAGATATCCGTAACGGCAGACTGGCTGGAGCGGGACGTGGAAACCACGGCCGCGCCGGACGGGGTCTGGCGGGTGGCCGTGCGTACCCCGGAGGCCGGAGGGCCGTATACGCTCACCGTTCGAGGGAAGAATACCATTCGGTTGGAGGACGTGCTGATCGGCGAAGTCTGGGTGTGCTCCGGTCAATCGAATATGGAGTGGTCGTTCGCTCACGGCGTCTTCAATGCGGATGCGGAGGTGGCGGCGGCCAACTGGCCGTTCATTCGCCTTTTTCAGGTGGCACACGCGGTCGAATCCGAGCCGCAGGCGGACTGCAAGGGCGCGTGGCAGGCGTGTACGCCTCAGTCGGTCAAGGATTTCAGCGCGGTGGGATATCTGTTCGGTCGTGACCTGGCTCGTACGCTCGATGTGCCGATCGGTCTGATTCAGAGCACGTGGGGCGGTACCCCGGCCGAGGCCTGGGCGAGTGAGGCCGCGCTTCGCACGCTGGGCGATTTTGATGACGCTCTGGACGCGCTGGCAGCAGAGCGGGAGCAGCCGGGTGCTTTGGCCGCACGCCAGGCTCGTCAATTGGAGCAGTGGTGGAAAACGTCGGAGCGGCTGGACCCCGGCTGCGCAGGCCAATGGTCATCCGCACCGCCGGATTCGCCCCAATGGGGCACGATTTCGGTGCCTTCCGCCTGGGAGACGCACGGCCTGCCCGGGTTCGATGGAATCGTCTGGTTGCGGCGCGAGGTGGAACTGCCGTCCGCCTGGGTCGGGCGTGAACTGGTGCTGGAATTCGGGCCGATCGACGATATGGACGAGACGTTCGTCAACGGCACACGGGTGGGCGCCGTGCAGGAACCGGGGCGTTGGCGGGAGCCACGCCGTTACAGGGTGCCCGCGTTGGCGGTGAAAGCGGGAACGAACGTGCTGGCCGTCCGTGTGCTTGATACGGGCGGCGCGGGCGGGCTGATGGGCCAACCGGACCAGTTGCGAGTCTATCCGGCGGGCGACGAATCCTCCGCGATCCCCCTGGCCGACGAGTGGCGGTATCGCGTGGGAATAGGGCTGGACAAGCTGCCGCCGTTTCCGGCTGGATTGACTGTCTGGGTCGATTGGCCGAGCGTGTTGTACAACGGAATGATTGCGCCCATCGTTCCGTTCGGTATTCGTGGTGTGGTCTCGTATCAGGGCGAGTCCAACGCGGGACGACCCGCGCAGTATGCGCGGCTTTTCCCGGCCCTTATCCACGAC
>JBPOIK010000206.1:0-9965 GCA_052034525.1 Planctomycetota bacterium | reverse complement strand
GCCGGTCCAACCGCACGTAGGCGGAGGGGTTGAATCCCTCGGGGCTGGTCGCGTTCAGGTCAACAATCAGCCCGCGCCCCTTGAGGCCCTGAGCGCAGGTGGCGTAGATGTCCGTCACCTCGCGAAGGGGGTCGAGGCCCGGACCGTCGAGCCGGTACGCATAGAACCTGCCCGCCAGGTTGACCTCGATTCGGGCAGTCCACACGCCGTGCGAATAGCGGGTCATCGGGTACGGCGCGGGTTCGCCGCCTTCGGACGAATCCGCCAGCAGCACGCACACTTCCCGGGCGGTCGGTGCGAAAACGCCGAACGTCGTGGCCTCTGGCGAGTAGTGGGCCCCCAGGGGCGTTTGCAGATCGATGAAGGGCTCGCCGGCCAGGACGCGTCCCAGCCGGGCTTCGCGCGGCGGGTATGCGGGGACGGTGACCGTGTACCGGTGCCCGGTCAAATCGAGCGGGCTCTGTGTACGCAGGGCGAAAGTCCGCGAGCGGCCTTCACGGATCCGGCCTGCAAGGTCAATTGCGGATATGGGGCAAACCGTCCCGGTCTCGTCGCGGATTCGGGTTTCCGCAACGGCGGAACGGGGCAGCGAGTGCGTGAACTGCGCGACGATCAGATCCGGCCCGTCGATGGCGGCGCCGAGGAAGTGCGGAGTGAGGTCCGGCCGCGAGGAGCACTCTTCCGATCGGCCTTCCACAAGAAACGCCTGGCGGCCAATGGAGGGATCCCAGAACCGGTCCCCGCCGTCCTTGTACCGCCAGTCGCCGTTCATGCGGGGAAGCAGGCCGATGCGATCGCCCGGCCGGCCATAATCCGCGAGATCGAGCTGGAAGATCAGGCCATAGTCGTCACGACCGACTTCGAAGATTTCGTTCTGTGCGGGGGTTCGCTCCAGTCGCTCATCCCAGGTCCAGATGCCGACCGCCTCATAGTCGCCGTCGAAGCGATGGTAGTGGATGGTCAGAAGGTCCTCCGGTCTGCTGACTCGACGCCGTTGCCATGCGTCCGCGGGGGCCCGGGTCCGAGCCGCGCCCTGGTTCACGTTCAGGGCGATCGTCTGGTACCAGTCTCCAACACTAGGGATGTACGAACGCAGCGAGTCCTGATTGACGCACAGGTGCAGAACGGCCTCACCGTTGGTCAGCGGAACGCTCGGGTGGTCACCCGCGCCCACCAGAACCAGCTCGGCCGGCTCGCCGGTCGTGACGACGTGTGTGTTTCCTTCGGCGACCAGGCGGCCGTTCTGTTTGATGCCCCAGATGAGTTCGCCCTGCAGCAGGTTCGCAGGCAGGGTAACATCCGCCACGACGTCCGCACGACACGCGGCCGAGCACAGCAGAATCAGCGCCGCCCAGGCGCCTGCGCGGCAGATGCACAGCGTGCTCCGTGTGTCCATCGTTCTGCCTTCCAGCGTTCGCCCCCGCGCGACCGCGGACTCCGCCTACGGGACCTTGTTGGACTCATCATCCGTCGTGGTGACGGATCGCCAGTGATGCAGCAGCAGCGAGATGGCCCAGATCCCTCCGATCGCGTAGGTGATGCCCGCGAACAGGAGCCAGACGTAGACGGTCGTCCCGCCGCCTTCGGCCTCACGCCAAAGCATATCCACCGCGAACCCGATCGCCATGAAGTAATAGACGAAGAACACCAACACAAATACGGCGAACAGGTGCTTGTCCATCAGGCGGACGGTCGGGCGGGAGCCGAGCCAGGTTTCCCAGCCCGGCGAGTGTTCCACGTGCGGTTCGATCCGCTCGCGGACGTAGCGGCCGCACCGCATGAGCGCGTTGTGCTCGGCCAGAAACAAGACGATCAGCACGATCACCAGGTAGGGGATCATCGGGCTGAGTACGTAGGCATATTCACCGCATTGCGCGGCGAGATACGTGATGAGCGGCACCCCGAAGGCGCCAGATACCAAGGTCCAGTAGATGCGGGACTTAATCGCTTTAGTTTCCTCTCGAAGGGTCAGAAACTGTTCTCGAAGGAACACGCTCTTTTCCATGTCTGATTCTCCGATTTGATCGTGCGGATTGGACGGCCGGCCGGTCCGCGCGGCGGCAGCCGACATCCCAGACTATAGCAATCTGCCCGAAGGGCCACAACCATCGGCGCAAATCCCGGGGTGGCGAGGCGTGCAGCCGGACGTAGAATCGATCCTGGCGCGGGATGCCTGAAACGTGCCAAGGGGGTGGTGTGCGTATGCGTGCCGGCACTTATTCTGCCGTCCTGTGCTGTCTGGTGAACAGCTCGGTGGCAGCCGCGGAGATTGTCTCTCGACCGACTCCGCACGCGGCGGATGGCCCCGGCTCGTTTCCGCCGGCCTGGGGGGCGCAAGCCGTCTGGTACCAGGTGTTGGTCTGTCGCTTCTGCAATGGAGATCCGGCCAATGATCCACCGGGCACGGTCGACTGGTTAACGGACTGGGGTTCGCTCCTGCCGGGCGAACAGCCTCCACTGAGAGATCGCCTTTTCGAGAGACGGTACGGAGGTGACCTGGCCGGCTTACAGTTGAAACTGGCCTATCTGCGAGGCCTTGGAGTGGATGTCCTTTACCTCAATCCCGTCTTTCAGGCGCGGAGCCAACACAAGTACGATACAGCCGATCATCGGCACATCGATGACACCTATGGAATCGACGGAAGTCTGGCGGCCCTTTCCGGGGAGACGCAGGATCCGGACACGTGGCTGTGGAGCGACAGTGACCGGATGTTCCTGCGGCTGCTGGAAGAAGCGCACGGGATGGGCTTGCGGGTGGTCCTCGACGGCGTGTTCAACCACGTGGGTCGTGAGTTCTGGGCCTGGCGCGACGTGGTGGCCAATGGCCGTGACTCCGCATACGCCGAATGGTTTGACGTGACGGACTGGGGGCCGCCGTTGCATTGGAACGCGTGGGACGGGACAGACGGGCACCTGGTGCGCTTCCGTCGGGAGGGCGATGGATTGGATCCGGCGGTAGAGGCGTACCTTTTCGCGATCGTCCGTCGCTGGATGGATCCCAACGGCGACGGAGATCCTTCGGACGGAATTGATGGCTGGCGTCTGGATGCGGCGGAGCAGGTGCCGCACGGGTTCTGGCGGCGCTTCCGCGCGCAGGTCAAGGCTATCAATCCGGAGGCGATCATTGTCGGTGAAATATGGACGGACTCCCGGCCATGGCTGCGGGGCGACCAGTTTGACGTGGTGACGGACTATCCGTTTGCAGCGCCCGCGCTTCGGTTCTTCGCGCAGGACGACACCGGGTATTCGGCCGCGAGCCTCTGCGACGATCTGCTGGGGCTGGCACAGGCGCATCCCTGGCCCGTGACACTGGCCATGTTGAATCTGTTGGGCAGCCATGACACGGAACGGGTGGTCTCCGCTCTGACCGACCCGCAGCGGCGTGCGACCAGGCGAAACGGGCGCGAGGCGATTATCCCTCGCCGGGATCTGTTGGTACCGGACAATGAGGCCTATAGGCGGATGGGTTTGTCAGTGGTGCTGCAATTCACCTGGCCCGGCGTCCCGATCATCTACTATGGCGACGAGGTTGGCATGTACGGTGGGGGCGATCCGTTCTGTCGCGCGCCGATGTGGTGGCATCGGACCGGGCACCCGGGACTGCCGGACCTGTACCGGCAACTGGCGTCCCTGAGAAAGCAGCACCCCGCCTTGACGGGTGGCAGCGTCTGTGTGCTCATGGCGGACGACGCCAGCCGGATATTCGTTTTCCAGCGTCAGAGCCACAGGGACCGGGTGGTTGTTGTGATCAACGCGGACCAGGCGGCTAACACCGTCGAGCTGACCATCGGCGCGGAACAAGAGGGTCTTGAGGTGCTGCCCTTAGTCGGAGGGGGCGTCGGAGGATCGGGGCGCCAAACGGCCGTCCCGAGGGTGGCGATGGTCAGGCCTGACGGGTGTCTTGTGGTGGAGATGGAATCGCTTTCCGCGGTGATGCTGCGGGTACCAGCGTGACCACGGGCTGAAAGCGTAACCATCGACAGAGTAATGCTACTAAAGCGGTTGACTAAAGGGCTGCATCCCGGGTATTATTGGGTGCATATGCGTGGTTGCGTTCTCTGATGTCGCGGACATGCGACTCCGGCAGACGCGCTTCGTAGCTGTCGTAGCACATCGCTTCAGCGCGAGCCGGATCAGCGGGGCAATCGCGCCAGACTGAGGATAGTATATGCAGGCGATTCGCGACACGAGCCAGGCCTGTACCGACCACGCGCACAGCGTTTTGTCCGATCGGAGTCGGGGGTTCACGCTGATTGAATTGCTGGTGGTGGTCTCCATCATTGCGCTCCTGATTTCCATCCTGCTTCCGTCGTTGACCAATGCGCGTGAGCAGGCCAAGCTGATCAAGTGCCTGTCCAATCAACGGAATCTCGGGCAGGCGGGGGCCGTTTTTACGCAGGATCACAACGGACTCTTCCAGCTTTCGACGAGCGAGGCGGCTACGAACCGGATTGATTCGAGTCGTTCGAAGTATGCGTACGATTCCAACAAGGAATTGCTCGCCTGGCCGGTGGCGTTGGCAAGGGGAATGGGCATCAAATACCGCGCCAACTGGGATTGGGGCATTCGGATGAACGACTTCACGAAAGCGTACGAGAATCGGGAACACATGTCGACCGGTTATCCCGCAGCCCTGTGCCCATGCGATAAGGTGCGGGTCTCCACCCCATTTTACCCGAGAAATGATGGAAACGGCAGCGGTCTGAAAGGGGGAGGCAACCCGAGTCATCCGGCCGCAACAGGCTCAGGAAGCACCGCGTATTGGGGCTACGTCAGCTACGGGATCAACGAGGATGTTGTCGGGTCGGAGGTGGAAGGCAATCCCCAGTATCCCGCATGCTGGAAGGATGGGCGACGTGGAGAGCTGCAGGCCGGAGCCGGTTATCGTCTTCAGGGTCAACTGGAGCGGGTTTACGGCCCCTCGACGGTGCTGCTTCTGGGCGACGCGGGACCGAGCACCGTAGATGAGGCCCAGCAGCCCAACGCCAGCAGCCTCTACGCCAACCTTTTCATCAGCGCCAAAGCGCCCGGCCCATACTTGGGCGATTTCCAGTTACGGTGGCGCCAGAGGATGGCAGAGAAGCGGCATCCGGGCGGGCGGATCGGCGCGGTATTCTGCGATTTTCACGCGGAGGCGGTCCGACCGGTTGAGTTCTACTCGGATGCGTCCATCAAGAAGCTACCCATTCGGTACGCCCCGCAGGTGCGGGTATCGCCCTATCCGCCCGACAGACGGAACTGAGAGTGATCGGGTCTGGGTGTGCCCTGGATTGGGGGGGGGACGGAGAGGAACGCGAGAGCGGGGAAAGAAGCAGTCCCCTCTGTATTGCCGGTGAAAGCCACTGCGTGGCCGAAGCCCGACGACAAGGGCGCTTTTTCCCCTGTCACAAGCTGAAGTGGTGATGCGATCTGATTCGCGGAATGCGTAGGATTCCGTGCGATCGCTGCCGATTCGCAAGTAAAGGAGCAAAACGACATGACAAGACATCTCGTGCTGGGTTTGGCCGTGGGCGCGGTCCTGGTGTTCGGGCCGTCCGCTTCCGCGGCGCCGCCGGGCCCGATTGACGGGCTGAACATCCCGACCGATTTCGGAGGCGGCGGTGTGTACCAGACCAACCGAACCGGCTGGGGCAAGTCGTTCTATCGATATTGGGCCAGCGGCAGCGAGCTGAATCGCATGTGGGTGGCTCAGGGCCAGGACGGCGGCGTCGATTACCTGTACATCGGCATCACCGGGAACCTCGCGACGGGCGGCAACGAACTGATGATCTTCATCCAGAACGCCGACAGCAACGGACAGAACGTATTGCGGACTGAGCTGTGCGGCGGCCCTCCGTACGCATTGCAGGAGCTGGGGGGCGAGATCGTGGTCAATGATAATGGCACGCCTGACGACTCGAGCGACGACTACATCGAACGGTCGCTGGTCAATCTGGGCGCCAAGTTCGACGAAGGCTTTGCCCCCACCCGGGCGATCACCATCGATCTGTACGAGGCCGTAATCCACGCCAGTCTGTACCGGCTTCGCGCGAACCCTGTTCCGGGGTTGACGTTTGATTCGCCGGACACGGCGGTTGTCGAGGCGCTGCCGATTTACGCCACGCGGTGTTACCTGGGGCAGGGTGGTGTCAACGACGGCACGGGCGATTTGACCGGCGGAGGAGCCGGGTATCCCGACGCCGAATGTGACATCCAGGGCTACAGCCTGGACGATTGGCGCATTGCGATTGACAACCGTAACACCGACGGCGTGAACGGCGTGGATCTGACGGGTGATCCCGCGACGGCCACCTTGGGGTTTGAGATCCGGGCGCCGCTGGCGGACCTCGGACTGACCAAAGACCAGTCGATCAAGGTCATGGCGCTGATCACGGGCGGCGGCGGCGGCCATGTGAGCAATCAGTCTCTGCCGCCCATGCAGCCCGGGGCGCCGAACTGGGATGGCCGTTGGCCGCAGATCAATTTCGACGACGATCAGGATCAGGGCTGGGACGGCGAGCAGTTCGCGGTGGTCAGCCTGCTGGCGAACGACGTGGGCGCGGCGGCGCCGGTGTTTGACGGCGTGATCACGGACGCCGTGTACGACGCCACGACGCTGGTGGCGACCCAGGCGACCTGGACGATGTACGGCGACCAGACGAGCACGACCGGCATGGAGCTGATTGTCGAGAATGAGCTGGACGGTCTGTGGGTCGACAACGATGCTCACTTCCTGTACCTGGGAATTACGGGCAACACGGGAAGCGGCAATCGTCTGATCGTCTACTTTGACGCGCAGCCGGGCGGCGAGCGGACGCTGGTTGCCACGAACGCGAGCAACGGCGGCGGGGCGGTGGGTGGCATGACCGGCTGCGGGCATTCCCTGCCGAGGCGGACGGACGACTCGGAGCCGACGTACGATTTCGCCATTGAGGTGAACCGCTACGGCGACAACGTGTACGTGGACGGTCGCGTTCTGCAGGATGGTTTCGAGACCGGCCTTTACTTCGGCTATTCGCCCCTGAACTCGACGGACGGACTGCTGCAGGGCGGTACGAACCCCAACGGGATGCGGGTGGCGTACAACATCGCGGCCCTGAACCCCAATCACGGCGTGCCGGGCTGCGATGATTATGATGATGCCTGGGGAATCTGGACGATGACGCCCGCGGAAATCGCGGCCATGGCCGCGACCATGACGACGGGATTCGAGATGCGGATTCCCTTCGCGGATCTCGGCATCGATCCGACAATCCAGGACACCATCGACATCTGGGCGATAATCGTGAATGGAGGTGGAGACTGGGGGTCCGACCAGGCCTTGCCGTCGCTGCGCGGGGACAGCCCTGACATGAAAGTGACCGTGGCCGGCCAGGCCAATGTCGATTTCACTCGTCCCACCTTCCCAGACCCGGAGTACGCCTACGACGCCCGTTCACTGACCTACCGGATTGTGTTGCCGGGCGACGCGAACGGCGATAATGTTGTCGACGAGGCGGACTATCTCCTTTTCGTCGGCTGCATGACAGGCCCCGACAACGGTCCGGTGGCCGGTGGGTGCGAAGTGTTCGACTTCGACGGGGATGATGACGTGGACCTGGAGGACTTTGCGGTGTTCCAGGAAGCCTATACCGGGGCGTGATCTCCCGGCGTGGGGATGTCATCGTCTGCTGAATCGTGTGCGTACCGTGCGGGGCCGGCCATCGGGTCGGCCCCGCCTGCTGTGGACTCGTCGGTGCGCAGGTGGGGATCATCCAGTGCAGCGTCTCGGAG
Source organism: Planctomycetota bacterium (assembly GCA_052034525.1). Classification (GTDB taxonomy): domain Bacteria; phylum Planctomycetota; class Phycisphaerae; order UBA1845; family UBA1845; genus JAFGJQ01. Next base: position 2,213 of record JBPOIK010000206.1, on the reverse strand, counting down.
GTCGGAATCGTGAATAGTTTGTTGGGCTTGTGTCTGACGGCGGTTGTGGTGACGGTGACGCCGTGCGCGGCGGGGCCGGGGGATCGGGCGGGCGCGGACGAAATCTTCTACCATTTCATGCCCATCGCCTGGCGGGATTCCGACAACGATACGTATCGCTTCGGAGATTTCGGGGGGATGACCGCCTCTCTGGATTATCTGGAGGGCCTGGGCGTTACGGCGGTCTGGATGAACCCGATTTATCCATCGCCGGCCTACCACGGGTATCACCACGGCCCGGCCGACCAGGTAAACGACTGGTTCGGCACAGAGGCGGATTTCCTCGCCTTTGTGACGGCCGCCCATGCCAGGGGCATCAAGGTGTTTCTCGATCTGGTGGTCTACGGAATCAACCGCGACTACGAGTGGTTCCAGGATGCCTACGGCAACCCGTCCAGCCCGTACGATGACTGGCTGGCGTTCACGAACCCGGCCAACACCCAGTACCTCGGCTCGACCTATACCACGTGGACGGGCGACGGGGTACGATTCATTCACTGGAATCTGAACAATCCCGGCCCCGTGGACTTGGTGACACAATGGTCGCTCCACTGGCTCGATCCCGATGGCGACGGCGATCCCTCCGACGGTATCGACGGCTTTCGTCTGGACCATGTGTGGAAGTCGTATCCGCAGGGGCCCAACGGCTGGGGCTACAACCTTGCGGATTTCTGGACGACCTGGAAGCAGGCTCTGCTGGCGGCGAACCCGGCCGTGTTCACGTTCGCCGAGCAGGCGGATTGGGGCAGCCACGGGGCGGAACTCCTGCCGGTATTCGACGCGGCCATGACCAAACCGTTCGAGTTCGCGGCGCGCGACGCACTGGGTGGCGGCCAGGCGGCTCCGTTGTACAACCAGATGGCGGCCACCCTGGGGGCATTGCCGGCGGAAGGCACGTTTGTGGGCATCATCGGGGACCACGACGTGGATCGTCTGGCCTCGGTGATCGGGGACAGTTTTGCCAAGGGCAAGGCGGCCGCGGCCGTGCTGCTGACCCAGCCGTTTCCGCCGATCATCTATTACGGCGATGAAATCGGCATGCGCGGCACGAAGGGCAATTTCGGCAGCGACGCCAACGACATCCCCATGCGCGAACCCTTCAAATGGAACGCAGTTGCGGGCCCCCCGATGAGCAACTATTTTGCGCTGCACAGCCAGGCATACAACAATCGGTTCTCCCGGAATAACGATGGCCGGTCGGTGCAAGAGCAGCAGGGCGTGGCGGGCTCGCTCCTGGAGGCGTATCGAGAGCTGATCGCCGCCCGGAAAGGGAATGTGGCGCTGCGGCGGGGAACGTATCATGCGGTCACGACGGGCAGCTCCCGGCTTTGGGCGTTTTTCCGGCACCGGGCGGATGAGCAGACCCTGCTGGTCGTCATTAACGTCTCGGGCAGCTCGGTGACGACGACGCTGGACCTTTCGCACGCCTCCATTGCGGGAGGCGCGTCCTCCGTGCAGGACGTGCTGACCGGGCAGACGCTGGCGAATCTGACGACGGCCAACCAGGCGGCGTACCCCGTCTCGCTGGCGGCGTACGGGTATCACATCCTGAGCGTCAACGCCGCGCCGGAGCCGCCAGAGCCGCAGGAAATCGACGGGCTGGACATTCCGACGGACATAGGGCCGGGGGCGTTGCGCGCCACGCAGGACAACGCGACGGGAATGGGCGACAACGTCAACGAACTGAATCAACTGTTCGCCCGGGTGCAGGATCAGACCCTTCGCGTGGGCATCACCGGCAACCTGGATACCGCAGGCACCGCGTTGATGCTCATGTTTGACACCGGGCCGGGCGGGCAGAACACGCTGGCGACGAGTTCCTTCCCGACGCCTCCGGGAAATCTGGTTGCGATCAGCGGGCTGGTGCTCGATGCGGGGTTCGCGCCGGACGTGGTGGTTCATGTAAACGCGTACGGCGGCACAATCTACGTGGATCTCTACACGCTGGCGACCGGCGGCGGAGGGACGAAGCGTTACGTCGGCTCGGGTACGGTGAACAACCTCAATGGGCTGCTGGCGGGGGCGAGCAATCCGAACGGCATGCTGGTGGCCCTGCACAACGGCAACACGGCCGGCGTGACGGACACGGACGCTTCCGGAGCGGGCACCGCAACGAGCGGCTTCGAAATGAGTCTGCCGTTTGCAGACCTGGGCATCGCCGCGGCGGAGGGGAC
>JBPOIK010000019.1:0-14574 GCA_052034525.1 Planctomycetota bacterium | reverse complement strand
CGGATCTGCTGGTGATCAGCGACGATTTCGCTCTGCCGCTGGGCCGGTTGCGGCTTCGAGCCCGTGGCTCGGCGGGCAGCCACAACGGGCTGTCGGACATTGTGAATCGGCTGGGCACGGAGGATTTCGCCCGGCTGCGGATCGGCATCGGCGGGCCGGTTGGCGATCCGGCCCGATATGTGCTGGATTGTTTTGCGGAAGCAGAGGAACCGATCATGCGTCTGGTGGTGCATCGAGCCGCCGACGCGGTGGAAAGCTGGCTGGCACGGGGCGTCGAGGCGGCCATGAATGAGTACAACGGGCTGCCGGATCTGGGTGAGCCAGAACCAACCTCCTGACACCCGCCCGCCACCGAACCTGGAGGTGTGCGACGTTGAAGAAACAGTATGAAGCCATGTTCCTGTTTGATTCGGGGTTTGCCGGCGATTTTGCCAATGCCGAACAGGAGATCCGGCGGATCATGGATCGGGCCGAGGCGGAGATTGTGCTCTGCCGTCGCTGGGATGAGCGGAAGCTGGCTTACGAGGTGAAGGGACGCAAGCGCGGCGTGTACGCGCTGACGTACTTCCTGGCGGAGCCGTCCCGCATCCGCGGCGTGGAGCGCGACGCTCAGCTTTCGGAATCCGTCCTGCGGGTGCTGGTTCTGCGCGCCGACGGCCTGACTCGCGATCACATGGAGCAGTTCATGCCGTCGGAACGCCGCGCGGAGAGCCACCCGGAGACGGACAACGGGGAGCGGCCCTCTCGCCGGACGCGGACGACGGTGGCCGTCGCGGACGGCGATGCGAGCCCCGATCCGGAGCCTCGCGCCGAAACCGACGAAGTGTGACTCGCGTGAACCCCAAACCAACGGGGGAGGGCTGTCATGGCCAATTTGAACCGAGTGATTCTGGCGGGAAACCTGACGCGCGATCCGCAGTTGTCGTACACCCCGAGCAATACGGCCGTCTGCAAGTTCGGGATGGCGATCAATCGCACGTGGACCGACCGCAACACGGGCGACCGGCGGGATGAGACGACTTTCGTCGATCTGACCGCGTTCGGCCGACAAGCGGAGGTGATCAACCAGTATCTGACCAAAGGTCGGGGGATTCTGGTGGAGGGGCGGCTGAACTACAGTCAGTGGACCACCCCGGAAGGCCAGAAGCGAAGCAAACTGGAAGTCGTGGTGGAGAACTTCCAGTTCCTCGGCGGTCGGCCCGACGGCGCGTCCGGCAGCCGGCAGGCTTCCGCGCGGGAGCCCGTGCATCAGGCGGAAGCGGACGAAGGCTGGTCGAGCGATCCGGCTCCGCCGGCGCCGGACCAGGACATCCCGTTCTGACGACCGCGCCGGTCCGCGGCGGGCGGGCGACCGTTCCGGTGGCCGTGCGGCGGAGAGTGTAATCAGGTTGCGACCGTCGGGTCGGGCCGGTGTCGGGTTTGCCGGGCCGCCCGATCGGCGGATATGAACAGACAGACGGGTCCGATCGCCGGGCCCCAGTGGAGTGCGTCATGAAACTGCTGCTGAAGAAGGACATTCCCACGCTGGGCATTGTGGGCGACATCATCAATGTGTCGCCGGGCTATGCCCGCAACTACCTGTTGCCCAACGACCTGGCGATGGCGCCCACCGAGTCGAACATGCGGGCCATCGCCAAGGAGCGTGCGGCCGCGGAAGAGCGCCGGCGCAAAGCGCTGGAGGAACTGCGGGGCCGGGCGGAGAAACTGGCCCATGTGGAGGTGACGATCGCGGCGGCCGCCAATCCGGACGGGCATCTGTACGGTTCCGTGACGGCTCGCGACATCGCGGAAGCGCTGCGTGAACAGGGTCATGAGGTGGACGTGGCGCACGTCCGGCTGTCGGATCCGATCAAGCAGCTTGACAACGTTACGGTGCCGGTCGTCCTGGCGGAATCCATCAAGGCGGAAGTGAAGGTCTGGGTCGTCCGTTCCGGCGAAGGCGGGGAGGACGAATCCGGTGATACCGACACGGAGGCCCCATCGGATGACGGAACCACAGAGGCCGACTAGCCGCGGCGCACAGACAACCGAGACGATTCGCGTTCCGCCGCACGATCTGGAAGCCGAGCGGAACCTGCTCGGCTCGATGATGCTCAATCGCGACGCCATCGCGACGGTGATACCGATCATCGGCCGTCAGGACGGGGGGTGGTTCTACCGTCCCGATCATCGCCGGCTCTTCGAGGTTCTGGTCGATCTGTACGATGACAACCGTCCGATGGACCTGGTGGTCATCAAGAACGAGCTGCAGCGGCGAGATCTGCTGGAGCAGGTCGGCGGGGTGCCGGCGATCATCCGCATGGCCGAGAGCGTCGGGGCCTGGGTGAATGCCGAACACTACGCCCGGATCGTCCGGGACAAAGGTCTGCTTCGCGACGTGATCCGCGTGACCGGCGAGATTGCGGACGACGCGTATGACGATCGTGACGACACGGCCGATCTGCTGGACAAGGCGGAGCAGCGGTTGTTTGACGTCACGGAACGGCGGATCAGCGGGCAGGCCATCACCCTGTCCGAGCTGGTGCATCAGATTCACGATCAACTGCAATCCCGAGGGGATCACTACCTCAGCGGGCTCCCCACCGGCTTCCACGAGCTGGACGACCTGACCAGCGGGTTGCAGAACGGCGACTTCATCATCGTGGCCGGCCGGCCCTCCATGGGCAAGACGGCCTTCGGTCTGACCATTGCTGAACACATGGCGGTTGAAGACCGCCGCCCGGTGGTTTTCTTTTCGCTGGAGATGTCGCGCATGCAGGTGGGGCACCGTATCGTGTGCAGCCGATCGCGGATCGACTCGCACAAGATGCGGCGCAACATGCTGAACGACGAGGAGACCCGGCACCTGATCGACACGTGCGACCAGCTCACGGAAGCGCCTCTTTACGTTGACGACACGCCGGGCATGAGCGTTCTGGAGCTGCGGGCGAAAGCCCGTCGCCTGCGCCAGCAGCACCGTATCGAGGCCGTGTTCGTCGACTACCTCCAGCTTATGCGCTGCCCGAGCAAGGAGCGTGAGGGGCGTCAGCAGGAGATTTCGGAGATCAGCCGGGGGCTCAAGGCCCTGGGCCGCGAACTGGGCATCCCCGTCATCGCCATGGCCCAGCTCAACCGGGCCGCCGAGCAGCGGGAGGGAAATCGTCCCCGGATGAGCGACCTGCGTGAGTCCGGCGCCCTGGAACAGGACGCCGACTTGGTTCTGCTGCTGCATCGCGAGGAGTACTACCACCGGGGAACCGAGGAGATCGATCCGGCCATCAAGGGCAAGGCCGAGTGCATCGTGGCCAAGCAGCGCAACGGCCCGGTGGGCACCATCACGCTCATGTTCAACAACCGCAGCACGCGATTTGACAATCTGTCCCCGGTGCCGGAGCCGTCGTATGTTCCGCCCTACGCGGAGGATGTCGCTCCCTTCTGAATGACGGCGGCTCGCGGGGTTCTCCGCGTCACTTGCCGATGCAGAACGACGAAAACACGGTGGCCAGAAGGTCATCGGTGGTGACGGCTCCGCAAACGTCGTCCAGGGCGTTCAGCGCGGCCCGCAGCTCAAACGCCAGCAGTTCCGCCCGATCCAGGGTTTGTTCACAGACGGCCGCCTCGGCGGATACACGTTGCATGGCTTCGGCTGCGGCCTCAAGGCAGCCCCGCTGCCGTGCGGAAAGCACCACCGCAGTGTCTTCACCAAGGCCGGCGTGATCGCCGAGGGCCCGGGCCAGCGCCGTCCGCAGTCCATCCAGTCCGTCCCCGGTCAGCCCGCTGACTGGGCAGACCGCGCGGATGTCCGTTCGCTCCGGCAACGGCAGGCTCGCGAGTCGCCGTGCCCGTGTCGGGGCGTCCAGTGCGTCCACCTTGTTGGCAGCAACCACGCACGGCACCGATCGGGCCCCCGCCAGGCAGTCCAGCGTGCCGGCGTCCACCGGGCCGGACAGGTCCACCACCAGGCACAGCGCGTCCACGTGTTCGGCCCGGGCCAGCACGCGCTGCCCCGCCCGGCGGATCAACTCGCCCGCGTCCGCATCCAGGCCCGCCGCGTCCAGCATCCGGGCCTCAAACGGTCCCAGGTTCACCGGGGCGGCCAGGAAGTCACGCGTGGTGCCCGCCATCGCGGAGCAGATGGCGCGATCCAGCCCGCACAGCGCGTTCAGCAGCGTGCTCTTGCCGGAATTGGGGCGGCCCAGCAGCAGGATTGTCGGCAGCACGTCAAAACGCTCGGCCTGCGCCGCGTCGCGCCGCAGGGCGTCCATCTCACCGATCAGCGCTTCGGTTTCCCTTTGGAGGCGATCGAGCGTGATGAACTCGACCGGCTCCTCCGCGAAGTCGATGCCGGCTTCCACCAGCGCGGTGAGCTCGGCCAGCCGCTGCCGCCAGCCATGCACCTGCCGGGCGAGTTCTCCCTCGCCCATGCGCCGGGCCGCCCGCAACTGGGTATTGCTGCGGGCGTGAATTGTTGCCGCGACCGCTTCCGCCCGGGCGAGGTCCATGGCGCCGGACAGAAACGCCCGCGCCGTGAACTCGCCCGCTCGAGCGGGCCTGGCCCCGCCGGCCACGGCGGCCTCCACGACCATCGCCAGCAGGGCCGGCGAGCCGATCGTGTGCAGTTCCAGGCAGTCCTGACCCGTGTAGCTGCGCGGGGCGCGAAAGACCCAGGCCTCCGCCGGAACAGGCAGATCGTCGCCCACGAACAGGCGTCCTTCCCGCCGGCGGAACCCGCGCGGCGTCAGAAGCGGTCGGTCGTCGTCGGCACGAAACAACCGGTCCCCGATCGACAGGGCCGCCGGTCCGCTGAGACGCACGATTCCCCGGGCCGCATGTCCGGGCGGCGAGGCGACGGCGACAATCGTGTCGTTGATTTCCGGCAACATTCCGCTTCAAGTCCCGTTTCTGCGCGGACGATATACCGCCCTCACGCCCGGAGGGGGAATCGGGTATAGTCTTCGATCTGCGCCGCCGTACGGTACCGGTGTGGCGCCCGTCCGGTCAACGGATGAGGATTCATGCGAGGCATTCTGGAGCAACTTGTGGCCGGCCGCGACCTGTCCCGGGCGGACTCCCGCCGGGCGTTTGAGGCCATCGTGACCAACCAGGTGCCGCAGTCCGTGATCGGGGCTTTCCTGGCGGCCCTGGCGACCAAGGGGGAGACGGTTGACGAAATCGTCGGTGCGGCCCAGGCCATGCGGGAGGTCTGCGTGCCGGTGCGCTGCATCCGGGACTGCATCGACACATGCGGCACCGGCGGCGACGGGATCAGCACGTTCAACGTGTCCACCACGGCCGCATTGATCGCGGCCGCGGCCGGAGCGGTGGTGGCCAAACACGGCAACCGCACCAACACGCGCGTCTGCGGCAGCGCCGAGGTGCTGGCCGCACTGGGCGTGAACATCGAGGCGGACGTGCCGGTCGTCGAGCGGTGTATCGAGCAGGTGGGCATCGGTTTTCTGTATGCGCGCATGCTGCATCCGGCCATGAAGTACGCGGCGCCCGTGCGACAGGCCATGGGCATCCGCACCGTGTTCAACGTGCTGGGTCCGCTGACGAATCCGGCCGGCGCCCGACGACAGGTGATGGGCGTGCCCCGGGCCGACCGGACGGAATCGCTGGCGAACGTGCTTGGCGAGCTGGGGGCGGTGCATGCGTGGGTGGTTCACGGGCTGGACGGGTTGTGCGACCTGACCATCACCGGCGAGACCCAGATCAGCGAATGGAGAGACGGGGCGGTCCGCACGTTCCGGGTGCGTCCGGAGGATGTGGGTCTGGCACGGGCGACCCGGTCGGTGCTTCTGGTGGACTCGCCCGCGGCCAGCGCGGAGGCGGTGCGGGCGATTCTGAACGGCGAGTTGGGTCCCCGCCGTGATCACGCGGTGCTCAACGCGGCCGCGGCCCTGGTGGTCGCCGGCCTGGCGCCGGACCTTGCCGAAGGCGTGCAACGCGCGCGGGAAACGCTGGATTCCGGCGCCGCCGCCGCCACACTGAACCGCCTGATCGACGAATCGAACCGACCCTGAGGGACCACCCGTCTGAGGCGGAGATAGAAGGATCGGATTCCCGTGCCCGAGGCAACCGGCTCATCTCAGTCGTCCGACCGTCGGAGCGACGCCACGCCGGCGATGCGTCAGTATCTGGAGCAGAAGCAACAGGCCGGCGATGCCCTTCTGTTGTTCCGCATGGGCGACTTCTACGAGACGTTCTACGAAGACGCCAAGATCGCCAGCCGGGTGCTCGGAATCGTCTTGACCGCGCGTTCCAAGGGCGAGAATGCCATTCCACTGGCGGGCATTCCGCACCATGCCCTGGACAGCTACCTGCACAAGCTGGTGGCGGCGGGCTACCGCGTGGCGATCTCCGAGCAAGTGGAGGATCCGCGGCTCGCCAAGGGCGTGGTGAAGCGGGAGATTCTGCGGGTGGTGACGCCCGGCACGCTGACCGACGACACACTGCTGGACGAGAAGAGTGACAACATACTGGCATCGCTCAGCGTCGGCGGGCGACAGGCGGGGTTGGCCGTGGTGGAGCTGGCTTCGGGCCGGTTCCAGGTGTTCGATCTGCGTCCGGAAGATGTGGTGGATGAGCTGGTTCGGCAGCGCCCGGCCGAAATCCTCATCGAGGACGCCGGCATCGACGCCGCGACCCAGCCGGCCGCCCGGCTGGCGGAAGAGGTCCGCTCACTGTGCGGTTCGTCCGTCGTCCGCCGCCCTCCGCACGAGTTCGCTCCTTACAACGCCGAGCGCCTGCTGCACGACCATTTCGGCGTGACCACGCTGGCCGGGTTCGGGTTCCAGGGCCTGACCCCTGGCGTTTGCGCCGCCGGCTGCGCCATCGCGTATCTGCGGGAGACGCAGAAGACTTCGCTGGGCCACATCATCCGCACGCAGCCGCACCGTCCGGCGGATTTCCTCTGCCTGGACCACAGCACGTTCCGATCGCTGGAGATCGAGCGTACGCTTCGCACCGGCGATCGCGAGGGCAGCCTGCTGCACGCGGTGGATCGGACGGTGCATCCGGCCGGCGCCCGCGGGCTGCGGCGCTGGCTGTGCACGCCGCTGATCCGGGCCGGGGAGATCGTGGCCCGGCAGGACGCCGTGGCGGCCCTTGCGGCGGACGACTCCACACGGGCCGGTGTCCGGGGCGCGTTGCGATCCATGTCCGATGTGGAGCGGATCGCCGCCCGCATCGCCCTGCGCCGCGCCACTCCGCGCGATCTGGCCGGCCTGGCCCGGACGCTCGCCCAGCTTCCCGTTCTGCGCGGATGGCTGGAGGGTTTTTCGCCGGCGCAACTGGCAAGTCTGCGAGACGCGCTCGGCGGGCTGGAGGCACTGTCCGAACGGCTGGACCGGGCCATCCGCCCCGATGCGCCGCTGACCACGCGGGAGGGCGGTATCATCACCGACGGGTACGATGCCGAGCTGGATCGGCTGCGCGCCATCGGCCGTGACGGGCAGAGCTGGCTGGCCGAGTACCAGCGTCGGGAGGCCCAGTCCACCGGCATTGCCTCGCTGAAGGTCGGGTTCAACAAGGTCTTCGGCTATTACATCGAGATTTCCAACACGTTCCGCGACCGGGCGCCCGCCCACTACGTGCGCAAGCAGACGGTCAAGAACGCCGAACGATACATCACCGACGAACTCAAGACATACGAGACGGAAGTGCTCTCGGCGGAGGAACGTGCGCACGAGCGGGAGTTCCTGCTGTTCGAGCAGGTGCGCGACGCCGCCGGAGAGCAGCTCGAGGCGCTGCAGCGGGTGGCCGACGCCGTGGGCCGGCTCGACGTGCTGGCCGGGCTGGCCGAGGTGGCGGTCGCGCACCGATACGTCCGGCCCGAGCTGGTCGACGGGGGCGAGCTGGACATCCGGGACGGCCGTCACCCGGTGCTGGATCAGACGCTGCGTGACGGGTTCGTGCCGAACGACTGCCGTCTCGATGCGGACGACGCCCGCGTGCTGATCATCACCGGACCGAACATGGCGGGCAAAAGCACGTACATCCGCCAGACCGCGCTGCTGGTGCTGCTGGCCCAGACCGGATCGTTCGTTCCCGCCGCCGCCATGCGTTTCACGCCGGTCGATCGCCTTTTCGCCCGTGTGGGGGCGTCGGACGAGATCACCCGCGGCCAGTCCACGTTCATGGTGGAAATGACGGAGGCGGCCAACATCCTCAACAACGCGACGGACCGGTCGCTGGTGGTGCTCGACGAGATCGGTCGCGGCACGAGCACCTTCGACGGCCTGTCGCTGGCCTGGGCCATCACGGAGCACCTGGCCAACGTCGTCCGCTGCCGGACGCTGGTCGCCACGCACTATCATGAATTGACGGAACTGGCCGGTCTGCTGGCCGGGGTGAAAAACTGCAACGTGGCCGTCCGTGAATGGCCCGGCGACGACCGTCGTGAGGATCGCATCATTTTCCTGCACAAAATCGTCCCCGGCGGCACGGACAAAAGCTACGGCATGCACGTCGCCCGGCTGGCGGGCGTGCCTCGACCGGTGGTCGAGCGCAGCCGGGAGATTCTCGACGAGCTTCAGAAGGGGTTTTCCCGCGAATCCCGCACCACCGGGCTCTCCCGCCGCCGCACGCGCCGTCCGCAACAGCTTGAACTCTTCGAGGATCCGCTCGATGTTCTCGCCCGGCAGCTTCGGGCGGTTGACGTGAACGAACTCACACCGCTGGATGCGTTGCAGAAGATCAGGGAATGGCAGGCGAAGCTCGGCCGATAGCGTCCGTGTGCGCGGATTTACTGGTTCTCCGGGGATCTCTGAAACCGCTGGATGTGCTCCAACGCCGGAATGCCGCCGGACGCGCCCGCGTGCTGAATGCAATGGGCGGCCACCGCGTTGCCCAGACGGAGTGAGTCTTCCAGGGGAAGATCCTGGGCCAGGCCCGCCAGCAGGCCGGCGCACCAGCAATCACCCGCGCCGGTGGTGTCGACCACGCGCGCGACGCGATACGCGGGAATCTCCCCCTGCCGGCCATCGGCCGTACGGAAATACACCCCTTCCGCGTCGAGCTTGATCACCGCGTGTCGGCAGCCGCCGGCCAGAATGGCCTCGGCCGCGCGGGCGGGCGCGTCGTGGCCGGTGAATGCCGCGGCTTCCAGTCGAGACGGGACGAAGAAGTCCAGATGGGGCAGGCAGGGCTCGATGGCCGCCCGCCAGGCCGCGGCGGACGCGGCGTCCGTCAGGCTGGTGTCGAGCAGGGTCGTAGCCCCCGCCGCCCGCGCGTCGGCCAGCAGCCGCGCCGTGGGCGGGCCGTCGAATTGTGGCATGAGCATGGTGCCGGTGACCAGGCATAGGTCCGCCCGACACACGCCGGTCCGGTCGATCTCCTCCAGCCGCAGAGTGCCGTTGGCGCCCACCGTGTGCAGAAAACTGCGCTGTCCGTCGGAGTGGACGCAGACGAAGCTGAATGGCGTGTGTGTGTCAGGCGTGCGGATGACCCCGGCCGTGTCCACGCCGTATCGGGCCAGTTCGTCCAGGACGAACCGCCCGTGCAGGTCCTGGCCGACTTTCGTGACGACGGAGGCGGCAAACCCCATCCGGGCCAGGGCGATGGCGCAGTTGACGGCGTTGCCGCCGGTGGTGAGGTGGAGTGAATCGAAAACGCGCAGTCCGCCGGGCGGAGGGTACTCGTCCACACAGCGGGCCACGACGTCCACCGTGCAGATGCCGACGACGCAGATGCTTTTTTTCTGCACGTCCGGTGCAAGACGTGCTGCCGCCATGGCACGTGCCCTCATCTTGATTCAGGCGGACCGAGTCCGTACGATCACACGACCCCTGAGCCCGCAAGAGGACAGAATATCATGAAACGATCCGAAGTGAACAGACAGATCGAGGGTGCCCTGGATTTCGCCGAGTCGCTGCAGTTCAAGCTTCCCCCGTTCGCGCGATGGACGCCGCAGGAGTGGGCATCCAAAGGGCACGAGGCCGATGAGATTCGACAGAATCGTCTCGGCTGGGACATCACGGACTTCGGCGGCGGCGATTTCCGTCGGCAGGGCTTGACGTTGTTCACCATCCGCAACGGCAACCCCAAGGGTCCGGCGAACCCGGGCCGGCCGTCCAAGACCTATTGTGAGAAGCTGCTGATCGCCGATGAGGACCAGGTCACGCCGATGCACTTCCACTGGGCGAAAATGGAAGACATCATCAACCGGGGCGGGGGCATTCTGGTGATCGAGGTGCACGCCGCCGCCCGGGACGAGACGCTCTCGCCCGAGCCCGTGCAGGTCTCCGTGGATGGCGTGGTCCGTACGGTCGATGCCGGCACGAAGATCGAGCTGCATCCCGGCGAGTCCATCACGCTCCCGCCGTATCTGTACCATGCGTTCTGGGCCAAGAAGGGCCACGGGCGGGTGCTTTCGGGCGAGGTCAGCGCCGTCAACGACGACGAGCGGGACAATCGCTTCCTGGCGCCGCTGGGGCGCTTCCCCGCCATCGAGGAGGACGAGCCGCCGCGTTTTCTGCTGTGCAACGAGTATCCGGCCGCGCGGCAGGGGGCCCGCGCTGGAAACGGCTAACCCGGCCCGGCTTCGCGTTGTCAACAGGATAACCATGCGGCCCGGCCGGAGGCGTCCGACCGGACGGGGCGGTTCCGCCCGTCCGGAATGCCTCACGTCGCGTCCGATGCGGCGGATCCGATGGAAGCGGTGTGGGCCGGGGTTTCCGGGTGGGAGGCATGGCCCCCGCACAGGAATTTTCCGGTTTTTTCAACGGGAAATTGACCCTGTGTGGCCCGGGGGGTATAGTCTTTCCCTGCGGTCAAGGGAGTTCTTGGCGGACCGATGACGCAGTGTCTCACTGCCGTACACCGGTCCGCGTCTTTCGTCACCAAAGGAGGATCAGTCAATGCAACGTCTACTGTGTGTTCTTTCATTGTTGGCCCTGTGCCTGTTCGTTGTGGCCGGAACCGGCTGCGCCGCCGGCGGCGGAGGGGGCGGCGGCGGAGGAGGAGGCGGTGGCACGAACACCAACGACAACAACGTTAATGATAACAATGTCAACGACAACAATGCCAATGACAACAACGTCAATGACAACAATGGCAACGATAACAATGGCAACGATAACAACGTCAACGACAATGAGGCCGCCCTGCTGATCAAGACGCAGATTCGCGTGGGTAGCTCGGCGGATGCGTTGCGTCGCATCGAGGCGGGCGAAGACCTGGTCGTGTTCGCCACGCCGGACTCCATCCAGTACATCGTGCCGACCGAGTATGACAACACGATCACCGAAGGGACGGAGATTCCCGGAGGAGGCACGGTATACGAAACCCGCACCTGGAAAGTCTCCGGCAAGAAGGTTGCCCTGACCACGCCCGCCGGACGCCTGGCCATTTTTGACACCGTCGCCGGCGGCAACCCGGAGGAGGTTTCCGGCGTGCGGCTCGCGGCGCTTCCCAGTGAGCCGTATGCGGCGGGGCACATCGCCTCGGCCGGCAGCTACTTCGGCGTCATCTGCGACCCGTCGCAGGTGAGCGACGGCAACCCGGTGAAGGTGATCGACGTCAGCGGCGAGACCCCCCGGGTCATCAGCTTCCCGACGCCCGACTCCGCCACACAGACGGATACGCCGGAGCAGATCGTCGTGGACGACAATCCGGCACGGGTCGCCGTGGTCTGGTACAACTACATCTACGTCTGGGACATCGCGGCCCCGGAGAATCCGCCGCTGGAGTTCCTGTTCAACTTCGGGGACCTGGGAGACCTGGATCGCAACGTACAGATCGCCTTTGACGACGATTACATCCTTCTGCGCGGCAATCGTCTCAACGGGATTGTCGCCCTGCTGAACATTGACGAGGGTACGGTGACCAACCTGGACAACACCGCGCCCTATTCCCCCAACGAGCAGTTGGCCCTGGCCGACGGCCGCTTCGGCTATTTCGCCGCCGAAGAGGACGTGGACCAGATCTTCTCCGGCGCCCGCGTCATCCGCACCACCATCGGCATCACGGACACGCCGACCGCGCTGGTTGCGCCGAACCGTCTGGATCCGCCGATCGATGTCGAGAACACCAACTGCATTCAGACCCGCGGCAAGTATGGCTATGGGTCGAGCATCTCGATCACGCCGGACGGCACGAGGGTGTTCATCGCCGGCAACGGTGCCGTTGACGAGGACATCGAATTTCTCCAGATGAGCACCGGCGGGGCGTTCGAGCTGTTCGAGGAGACGGAAACGGCCGCGCAAGGCCGCAGCCTGAGCGGTTACGTCATGGCCAGCGAGGTGAGCGCCAGCGTGGACACGGTGGCGTTCTGGACTCTGCGCCAGTTCCCGAACACCGGCTGCCTGACCGACAACGGGTTCTACGTCGGCTTCATTGTTATCGATCGATTGCCGCAGTAGCGTCGTTTCCCGCCGCGGCCGCTCCGTGGCTCATCGGCGCGGCGGCACCGGAAACCCAAACGGGCGGGCGTCTCTCGAACCGAGGCGCCCGCCCGCTTCTATGCGCAAGCAACGTGGCGAAGCAAGTGCGACCGGCGAAGGCTCCTGCCGGCCTCGCCGATCGAGTTCCTTGCCGCACCGCCGCCGTCAGTGATTTGTCGTTCACCCTTTCATCCGGCTGGACGGGTGTCGTGCGCTCGCCGAGATGCCTGACAAATTCGGCGCGCAAGAAAGGGGCGCCGTTCGGTCCGGCGCCCCTTTGCTCAAGAAGCCGTTGTTACACGATCACGGACACGAACATGGAGGCGGTGCCTGGATCAGCCACTGCGCCGAGGACGGCGTGTAACTCTGCGCCAACTGCGTCCGGTCCAGGGAGTTGATGCGGCCTGCTTGGCCACCGTCGATCCGAATATCGAAGGTAATCGCCTGAGCTGGAGTTGGATTGTTCGTATAATTCTGTGCCAACAGTGTTCGATCCAGCGAGTTCACCAGACGCCAGTGACCAATGTTCTCGAAGCGCACGTTTCCGAACGACGCGGCGAAGTCGACGTCCCGGTCGCCGGCCAGCGGGTTGCCGGCCAGGTCCGTTACCGAGGTGTGAATGCAGATCACGTAGTGGTCATGCACGGACAACTGCTGAAATCCGTTCGGGATCGCATTTGCCGGCCAGATCAGTGTCGCCTGGGTGCCGGATGCATCCAGCGTGGCGCTGGTTGGCGGCGGGGGGATGGTGTGGTATCCGCAAATCGTGACCGCCGCCGGTGTGAATGTCGCCGGATTGATGGGTTCGCTGAACGCAAACGTCAACTCCGTGACGGAGCCTCCACGTGTTTCAATCGGCGCCAACGTCTGCGGTGTCTGCGGGAACACCCGCGCCAGCTTGCCGAGTGCCAGGCCATGGTACTTCCAACTGTACCAATCGCCGACGATCTCCGGCGGGGTGGTGTCACCCTCAATCAGGAGCAGGTAGTCCTCGGTTTCGCCGTCCTCGAAGATTCCGGAGCCGTCCCAGGGGTCGGTCGCGCTGACCGGCCGTTCGGTAATGGAGAACCGCGCCCAGACGTATCCGGGATTCGGGCCGATGAGGAAGTTTGGCGGCATCAGGGCGGACAGGGGCCCGCTGAACCCCACGGGTACGGGGAAGTCCACCAGAACATGCTCCGGCGTGACGGTCCCATCCGGGCACGATGACAGGCCACTCCATACACCATTCTGGTCCCAGTCGATCAGGACGTTTACGTAACCCTCGACGAGCATGTTGTTGGTCACGAGGATGTCGATGTTGTTGCCCCAGACGGCGGGCTGGCAGACCTGGCCCAGCGCGGTGCCGGCGCTGCTCGGGCAGGGCACTTCCACGCCGCCCTGGATCGTGAACGGCTCGGGGAAGAGCAGTCCGGCGTCCCCGTCCTGGAAGCATTCATCGCTGTCGTAGGGAGCGAACATGGGGCACAGGCCGCCGTTGCCGTCCGGCTCGGGATCCCAACTCAATGGGTCCGGAGGGCCGAAGCGGGCGTTGCCGAAAGCGTGCTGGATGAAGCTTCCGGGCGGGCCGACGTTGATGCACGTCGGGAACATGCCGATCACCCCGGTGGAATACGCGAGGGCTTCCTCCGGCGCGTCGCCGTAGTCAAACAGCGGCTCCTGCTCCTGTTCGATCCGCAACAGGTAGTCTTCGGTTTCGCCGTCCTCGAACACGCCGGAACCGTCCCACTGGGCGACCATGCCAACCGGCCGTTCCGTGATGGAGAACCGCGCCCAGACGAAGCCGGGGTTGGGGCCGATCAGGAAGGACGGGGGCAACAACGCGGAGAGAGGTCCGCTGAATCCCGGCGGCACGATGAAGTCCACCAAAACATGCTCCGGCGTGATCGTTCCCCCCGGGCACGTCGAGATTCCGCCCCATACACCATTCTGGTCCCAGTCGATCAGGACGTTCACGTAACCCTTCACGAGCATGTTGTTGGTCACGAGGATGTCGATGTTGTTACCCCAGACGGCGGGCTGGCAGACCAGGCCCAGCGAAGTGCCGGCGCTGCTCGGGCAGGGCACTTCCAGGCCGCCCTGGATCGTGAACGGCTCGGGGAAGAGCAGTCCGGCGTCCCCGTCCTGGAAGCATTCATCGCTGTCGTAGGGAGCGAACATGGGGCACAGGCCGCCGTTGCCGTCAAACTCCGGATCCCAGCCCTGGCCGAAG
>JBPOIK010000213.1:0-15338 GCA_052034525.1 Planctomycetota bacterium | reverse complement strand
AAGGGTTGTGGCTGGCGGCAATTGCAGTATGTTTGGTGGGCGGCGGATTGTGTTGGAGGAAGCAGAATCGTGGAGCAAACGGCAGATTCCGGCGACACGGGCGTAAGGGATGACGGTATCGACCGGCAGCAGGCGATTGGGGTGGGCCTGCATCCCGTCGAATTGGCCGCCCGGCGGGGTATCGGGCCGCTAAGTGATCTGGCGGCTGAGGCGTGGCACGGGCAAGCCAGACCGTGTCCGTCGTGCGGACAGCTCGTACGGCGAACGGCGTCCAGTTGCGATCTCTGCGGGCAGGATTTGCGACCGCAGATGCTGCTGAAGATGCAGGCTCATGCCGGTCCGTGGTATGTGCTGGAGCACGTACGGCCCTTTCCTGGTGTGCGAATCGAGCGCCTGATCAGGCAGATTCGGCGGGGGGTGCTGACGGGCACCTCCATCGTGCGTGGACCGACGACTTTCCATCAGTGGCGGTTCGCCGCGGAGACGCCGGGACTCAGCAAGTATCTGGGGTTGTGCTGGCGCTGCCAGGCGGCGGTTTCCGAACGTGACACGATTTGCCTGGCCTGCCGAGCGATGCTCGACGGCGAGACCGACGTGTTTCTGGAGCAGGCCTGGTCGGGAGAAGCCGGGCCGACGCCGAGCGGCGGGGCTGCTTCCGCTGCTCCGGTCCCATCCGGTGGGCCTTCATCGTCGGGTGGCGCTGAGGAACTCGAAAAACTGAGCGCGGCACTGGCGGCGCGGGGGGGGGGCCGGCATCGTTTGGGAGGACGTGATCCGCGCATTTTCGGTATTCACGTAGGCTGGATCGTAGGAGCTCTGGTTGCCATTCTGGTTGTGGCCCTGGCGTTTGTGGTGTGGTGGCGGACGCGTGATCTTGCGGCCCGGGAACCCGGGGGCATGCCCGTGGCGCCGACGACGCAGCCGGCCCCTTCTGGGCCGGTGACGTTCGGAGGAACCGGCTTTCACTTCTCGTGAGGAGGCCATGTCTGACAAGGCAAAACCCGTTGTGATTCGGAACGCCACCGTTGTGACGGCGTCCGAGAGTGGTGTTCGGACATTCTTCGGACACACGATTGTCCTGGGCGACGGGGTGATCACGGGCTTCGGACCGGACGACGCGGTGGAGGTTCCAGGCCCGGAATCCAGCGAATGGATCGATGCCGGTCGATCCATCGTGATCCCCGGCCTGATCAACACGCATCATCACCTGTTTCAATCCATCACGCGGGCTTTTCCGACGGCGCAGGACGTGGAGCTGTTTGAGTGGCTGCGAGTGTTGTATCGGCGCTGGCGTCACCTGGATTATGAATCCGTGCGCGCGGCGGCGCTGGTCAGTCTGGGCGAGCTGCTGCTGAGCGGCTGCACGACCACCAGCGATCATTTTTACCTGGTGCCTCGTGGTTCCGACGTTCGGCACGAGGCCGTGCTGGAAGCGGCGGACCGACTCGGGATTCGGATTCATCTTTGTCGGGGCAGCATGAGCGTGGGGGAGTCCAGGGGCGGGCTTCCTCCGGACGATTGCACACAGGACGAGGAGGCGATCCTGAAGGACAGCGAGCGGATGATCGGGCAATGGCACGATCCGTCTCCGCTGGCTATGCGGCGGATTGACCTGGCGCCCTGCTCGCCGTTTAACGTGAGCCCCGAATTGTTCCGGGACACCCGGGATCTGGCCCGCGCGCAGGGTGTGCTGCTGCACACCCACGCGGCCGAGACGATGGACGAGGAGCGCTACTGTCTGGAACGGTTCAAGTGCCGCCCCATTCCCTTTTTTGAAGATCAGGGCTGGCTGGGGCCGGACGTGTATCTGGCCCATTGCGTGTGCCTCTCCGAGGCGGATGTCGCGTGTCTTGGGCGAAGTCGCACGGGCGTGGCCCACTGTCCGTGCAGCAACATGCGTCTGGGAAGCGGCGTGGCGCCGGTCCCGGAGCTGCTGGCGGCCGGGGCCCGGGTCGGCATAGCCGTGGACGGCAGCAGCAGCAACGACGGGGGGCACGTGCTGGCCGAGGCTCGTCAGGCCCTGCTGCTTCAGCGGGCCGTGAAGGGGGCGAGGGCTTTCCGGGTGTCGCAGGCGTTTGAGCTGGCGACGACAGGGGGGGCGGCCGTGTTGAATCGGGATCGGCTGGGTCGGATCGCCATCGGCATGGCCGGGGATATTGCGATGTTTCGAATGGACGACCTTGCCCTGGCCGGCGCGGCGGGATTGGATCCTCTGGGGGCGCTGGTCCTGTGCCGAGCGCCGCGGGCGGAGCGGGTGATCGTCGGTGGCCGGACGGTCGTTCAGAACGGTCGCTTGGTAGGGGCGGACGAAACGCAGCTTTCCGGCGAGCTGAACGCGCGAGCGCGGCGGCTGGCGGTGGCAGGCGATTGAAACGGTGGCAGGGGGGGCCGGCCGAGGGCGCGTCAGGGGAACGCGGCCTCGAAGAGGAAGCTCATGATGGCGGGTCGGGGGGGCGGAGCATCCACCGGACTGGTTCGATAGATGAAGCTGATGTCTTCATCGCCGAAGAGCCGGGCCCGCAGGTCCCGTCGCTGATCGAGGGAGTAGGGGCCCTGGAGCTTGTCGTTGGGCAGGCGTTTGCCGTCTCGGTCGAATGCAACCACGACGATGGGGAGGAAGGGATTCTGGCGGTTGTAACGAACCACGACGGCCTGGCGTCCGTCAGTGAGAGTCAGCTTGGCGCCGATCGGGAACGGCTGAATGAGCCGGGCGAACACCTTCATCAGAATGGGGTCATAGAAGTGGCGGTATGGACCGACGGTCATCTCCCAGAGCACCTGCGCGGGTGATTTCGCATTGCTGTACACGTGACGGGCGGTCGCCGCGTCGTATGCGTCGGCGATCCGGACGATCCGGGTGAAGATGTGGAGCTTGTCGCCGGGCAGACCCTCGGGATAGCCCGTGCCGTCATAGTTCTCGTGGTGGGTTCTGACGATCATCTTGCCCAGCGGAGAGAACTCTTCGGGCAGCATGTCGGCTCCGGCGTTGGGATGATCGAACACGGCTCGCCATTCGGCGCCGGTCAGGGGGCGATCGGCCTGGTAGAGCGATTCCAGCGGCAGCATGCCGATATCAAGAAACATCGCGCCGAGCCCCAGAGGGGTGAGGCTGAGGGCGAACTCCGGACGCAGAGCCTTGGCGATGGTCTGCCGGTCGCGTTCGGTGGCCACGTAGTCCCGGACGGCCGAGCCGAGGAGCATGCTGAGATAGAACACGTTTCCCGGGTGCTCCGCGAGGTAGGATTGCGTGTCCAGGCAGGAGTTCAAGAGTGCGGCCGTAGGGCGGTTGGACTTGATGTACTCCACGACCTGGCCGACGGAGGCCTGCAGCGCGCCGACGTTGAGTTCGCGCAGCGACGCACGGGCCGCGAAGCGCTCGCGCACGTGGGTCATGGCCCGCACGATGGTGCCGGTTGCGTGGTTGGCCACCTCCCGGTCGTGCGAGTCGTCCTCGAATTCAATGATGTCGTCGAGGATCGGCTCTCCCACGCGGACGGACAGTCGAGCGTATTTCGTGCGCAGCAGTCCGACGTCTTCCTCGGTCAGCGTGCGACCGGCGTGCAGGAGCACGCGCCCGCGCAGCATGAGTGCGTCGAACAGCTTCATTCCCGGCTGCAGCTCTGAACAACGTAATGACACCGGCATAGGCAAGCGGCCCAGCTCTTGTCGGCGGTCTCCAGATGCTTATCGGTACGGCAGCGGGGCCGCTTTACCGCCGCGCCGGGCGGACGCTGTCCGAACAGCGGTTGTCCAGCCGGCCATCGGTCCCCGGCATGCCCACGGGCCTGGCGGGCGGTTTTTTATGGGGCGCACCCAAAGTGTGGCCGGGCAACGCCCGGTCCGCGGACAAGCGAAGCGCTGTATGCCGGCCAGAAACGGCATCACGGCATGGCGGAGGCGCACCGCATTGGCACGAATAGCCGATTCTGGTAGAAGGTCCGCTTCGATTGCGGCCTGCGCGCAGACCCGCGGGCGCAAGCAAGAGCGGCAGACCGTCAGAAAGGACGATGGACGATGACACGAATTCAGGATTCGGCGGTGGCCCGGGGGGCGAACGGGGGACCGGCGACCCCGGCGGATTTCTTTCAGTTCGCCCGTGCGGTGGGTGCCGAGATCGTGGACCTCAAGTTCTGTGACCTGCTCGGCACCTGGCAGCACTGTTCCTACGCGGTGGACGAATGGGATGAGTCGACCTTTTCGGAAGGAGTGGGATTCGACGGATCGAGCATCCGGGGGTGGCAGAACGTCCACCAGTCGGACATGGTGGCGATTCCCGACCCGGCCACGACCGTGCTGGATCCGTTTTTCGAGAAGCCGACAGTCAGCGTGATCGCGGATGTGCGGGATCCGATTTCAAAGGAGATGTATGACCGCGCTCCGCGGTACGTTGCCCGGAAGGCGGAAGAGTATCTGCGATCAACGGGAATTGCCGACACCTGCTACATAGGCCCGGAGCCGGAATTCTTCATTTTTGACGAGGTGCGGTTCGAGCAGAACCAGCATCGCGGAATGTACGAGATCGACTCGGTGGAGGGCGCGTGGAACACTGCGCGCTTCGAGGAGCCGAACCTGGGATACAAGCCCAGCTACAAAGGCGGCTATTTTCCCGTGTCCCCCACGGATACGTACGGCGATCTGCGGACGAAGATGGTGTACGAGATGAAGCGGGTGGGGATCCGGGTGGTGGCGCATCACCACGAGGTGGCCACCGGCGGGCAGTGCGAGATCGACATGCACTACGACTCGCTCGCCCGGGTTGGAGACCAGTTCCAGTGGTTCAAGTACATCATCAAGAACGTGGCCATGCGGGCCGGCAAGACGGTCACCTTCATGGCCAAGCCCATCTTTGACGACAACGGCAGCGGGATGCATTCGCACCTCTCGCTGTGGAAAGGTGGGGAACCTCTTTTTGCCGGCGACGGATATGCGGGATTGTCGCAGATGGCTCTGTACGCCATCGGCGGAATCCTGAAGCACGCACCGGCCCTGATCGCGTTCACCAACCCGACCATCAACTCGTATCGAAGGCTGGTGCCGGGGTTTGAGGCCCCGGTGAACCTCGCGTATTCCTCGCGGAACCGCTCGGCGGCCATTCGCATTCCAATGTATTCGGACAAACCAGAAGCCAGGCGGATCGAGTTCCGGTGCCCGGACCCGACCTGCAACGGGTATCTGGCCTGGAGCGCGATGCTCATGGCGGCCATCGACGGCATCCAGAACCGGATTGACCCGGGCAAACCGCTGGACCGGAACATCTACGAAATGACCCCCGAAGACCTCAAGGATGTGCCGGCCACTCCGACTCGATTGTCCGAGGCGCTGCGCGCGCTGGAGACGGACAACGCGTTCCTCCTCGCAGGCGGCGTGTTCTCCGACGGGCTGATCGCCGCCTGGTCGAAGTACAAACGGGAGCACGAGATCATCCCGCTGCGGACGCGGCCGCACCCGTACGAGTTCTTCCTGTACTACGACTGCTGATCGGTCGGCGTCGGGCTACCGCGGCGACTCGGGAATCCGGACGCTGAGGGCGACCCCGTCTCCGACGGGCAGCCAGACGGTCCGCAGTTCCGGCCGGCCCTGCAGGGCGTCATTGTAGAGGCTCAAAGCATACTGGTAGCGCCGGGCGTCCGGGGGCAGGTCCATGACGGGGAGAAGAACGTCATCGGTGATCAACAGGCCGTGGGGCTCCAGCAGATCCACCAGCCGTGGCAGCATCCGGAGGTAGTCATCCTTGCTCCCGTCCTGAAGGATCAGGCCGAAGGGGCCGGGAAGGTCCTTCAGCACGTCGTTGGCGTCGTCAACGACCACCTCCACGACGTCGGCGAGGCCGACGTCTTTCAGGTTCCGCCGGGCCGCCTCGGCGAGGCGGGGCTCGATTTCGATCGTGAGTAGATGTCCGCCCACTTTCGCCAGGGCCTTGCCCATGACCAGGGCCGAGTACCCGGCGGACGTTCCGATTTCCAGCACGTGCCGGGGCCGTTGGGCCAGAATCAGAACCGCCACAAGCTGGGCCACATCCGGCCCGATCGAGGTGTCGGCGGACACACCCGGAGGCAGGGTGTCCTCGGGTTGCAGTTGTCGCAGGGTGTCCGGCAGCAGATGGTCAATGTATTCGCGGGCGTTCTGCCAGTCGTACGCGGGTCGGTTGACCATGGGGCGGCCTCCGTTATCTTTCCTTCAGCGGCGAAGCTCATCGTACAGTTCCAGGCAGGCCCCGGCAAACCTCCTGCCTGCGGGCCTCGCGGCGGGGGGCTCGCGCAGGCGGGCACGTCGGCTCGCTTGTGGGCATCGGCGGGTGTCGGATAGCCTGTGGGCCCGGTCGGAATGGGTTTTGCGGTGCGGTTGACACACTCAGCGTGGGGAGGCGGACATGCCCGTTGACTTTCAGACCATCGAGACCATCGTGAATGCGGCGTGGGAGCAGAAGCGTACGGCCCTGTACGAGCACGAAGTGTACGAGATCATTCGCGCGTCGGGCGCCGTGAGGGTGCCGCGCACCGTCTTCCGTGCGGCAGGCCAGGACTTCACCGCGCCGGATCTGGAGCGTCTGCCGGGCGAGCGGGTCGTGCTGAAGATCGTCTCCGCGGACCTGGCCCACAAGAGCGACGTGGGAGGGGTACGGTTCGTGCCCAGAGACCTCGAATCGGTCAACCGGGTGTGTGCCGAGTTCGCGGACATTGCCCGCAAGCACGGGGCCGTGCTGGCCGGCGTGGTGGCGTGCGAGTACCTGGAGCACGGGCAGGCCAGCCTGGGCAACGAGCTTTTCGTAGGGATCCGGGCGTCGCGCGAGTTCGGCCCCATCATCGCGGCGGGGCTGGGCGGCGTGCATACGGAGTACCTCGCGTCGGTCATGCAGAAGGGGAAGGCCATCGCGACCGCCCTGACGGAGCAGACGAGCGGGCGACACATGTTCGAGCTCTTCCGGAATACGATGGCTTATGACATCCTCTCCGGCCGGGCACGCGGCTATCGCCGGCTCGTTCCGGATGAATCGCTCATCGAATGCTTTGATGCGTTCATCGCGATGGCCCACCGATTCTGCGACAACAGCCGCAAACACCAGCCCCTGATCGCCGAGCTGGAGGTGAACCCCTTCGCCCTGGTCGACGGGTTCATGGTGCCGCTGGACGGGTTGTGCATGCTCATGCACGCCCGGGACGAGGAGCCGCCGCGACCCATCTCCCGGATCGGCCAACTGCTCCATCCTCGGTCCATCGCGGTGATCGGCGTGTCCACCAAGGGGATGAACATGGGTCGGGTCATCCTGCGCAACGTGCTGGAATGCGGGTTCGATCCTGCCTGGCTGCACGTGATCAAACCCGGATCGAAAGAGGTGGACGGGGTGCAATGCGTGCCGAGCGTCTCGGCCCTGCCGCAGCCGGTGGACCTGCTGGTGGTGGCCGTCGGAGCGGAGCAGGTGCCAGCCGTCGCCGACGAGGTGATCGATTCCGGCAAGGTCGAGGCGGTGATTCTCATCCCCGGCGGCATGGGCGAGACGGCGGAAGGCAAGGAGCCGGAGGAGCGGCTCCGGCGCCGCATCGCGGACGCCCGCCGCAGTCGACCCGACGGCGGGCCGATCTTCCTGGGCGGCAATTGCCTCGGCATCCAGTCACGCCCCGGCAAGTACGACACCATGTTCATCCCACAGAGCAAGCTGGCCAAGCGCTGGGAAAGCTCCGGGCGGCGAACCGCAGTGGTCTCGCAAAGCGGCGCCTACGTGATTACACGCATGAGCAACCTGGAAACCCTCGATCCGGACTACGCGATTTCCATCGGCAATCAGGTGGACCTCACCATGTCGGACATGGTGCGGTATCTGGAGGAATACACGGATACGACTGTCTTCGGCGTGTATGTGGAGGGATTCCGCGATCTGGACGGACTGGAACTCTCACGCGCGGTGGCTCGTGCGGTCGGGGCCGGCAAGGACGTCGTCTTTTACAAGGCGGGTCGGACGGAGGCCGGCCGTGCGGCAACGGCGGGGCACACCGCCTCCATCGCCGGCGACTACAACGTGTGCGAGGCGGCCTTGATGGCGTCTGGAGCGCTGGTGGCGGACACGTTCAAAGAGTTCGAGTCCCTGGTGCAACTGGCGGCGATGCTGCACGGACGGCAGTTCGGCGGGCGGCGCATGGGAGGCATCAGCAACGCGGGTTATGAAGTTGTGGGCATGGCGGATGCCACCGTGGGGCGGAGTTATCGGGTGGAATTCCCGGCACTGTCCGAGGCGTGGAGAGATCGGTTGAAGGACATCCTCTCGCGCTACGGCCTGGAGGCGCTGGTGAACCTCCAGAATCCGATCGACCTGACCCCCATGGCCTCGGATGCCGCCCACGAAGAGGTCGTTCGTCTGATGCTGGAATGTCCCGAAATCGACGCAGTGGTTGCCAGTTTCGTGCCGCTGACGCCGACCATGATGACCACCCCCGACGAAATCGCGGACCAGTCTTCGCTGGCCCACCGACTGCCGAAACTGTTTGCCGAAACGAGAAAGCCTTTGGTTGTAGCCATCGATTCCGGCCCGCTCTATGATCCACTGGCACACGCGATTCGCGAGGGCGGCGTGCCGGTTTTTCGCTCGGCCGATTCTGCGGTTCAGTCGCTTGGTCGGTACATCTGCCACAAAACCCGGCCTGCCGGGCGGATCGGCTGATCCGCCAGCGGGGTTTGCCCCCCGTTGGACCCCTTAGGGGATGGGATTTAAGGGGGAAGGATCGCCCGGTAAAATCAGACAAATTTCCACGCGGCGCGACAAACGGGACAGGCCTCGGCAATTGCGGGCGCTCGGTTCGGGTTGTCCGATAAACATGCTTTTTTTTGCCAGACGGTTGTTCGGGGTCCACGGCTTTGATACAGTGGGGTTTGCGTTGGGATGGCACGAGGATGGCGTTGCGGATGGGGTAGACCCCGTAAACAACAGCTCTGGACTGTCAGATCGGGTGGAACCGCTCCTGCCGCGCTGTGCTCCGGGTGGGTCCAGGTCACTCCAACGAGGTCGCATACGAATCGGAACCATTCAGCTTCGGACGACCGATTGTCCGGCCTGCAGGTCGGATCGTCCTGTCCGTGCGGGGGTGTGCGCCCGGGGTTGCCAGTCTCGCCGACGCGCGACAAAAGGAGCAGGAGGTTGAACCTCGTGATTCAAAGACGTCCGCCGTGGAGGTCAGGCAGGGTGTGGGGGCCCGCAATGGGCCTGGCGCTGGTGTGGCTGGGGTCGTGGGGTTCGCTCGCGGCATCGGCGGATGAGTCGGTGCAAATCCGCGTGCTTGAGGACACGGGCAGCCGGATTGTGCTGTCGTACCGCTTCGAAGGGTTCAAGGAGAACCCGCTGACCATCGACGGGCAGAGCTTCGTGGAGTTGGGCCTGGGGCGGGAGGCACTCCTGAAGCGTACCGGCGAACCGGCCCTGCCGCACGTCTGCCGCAGTGTCCTGATTCCGGACGACGCGGACATGGCGGTTCGCGTAGTTGAGTCGCGATGCTACGACGTGCCGGACGTGGCCGTCGCTCCCTCCAAGGGATTCCTCCCGCGCAGCGTGAATCCGGATGACGTGCCGTACACGTTCGGCGACGTCTATGCGTCGGATGCTTTCTATCCCGGCGCGCTGGTGAGCCTCCGCTCGCCGCACATTCTGCGCGATCACCGCGGCGTGGTGGCGGAGGTGTTCCCGTTCCAGTGGAACCCGGTCAGCCGCATTCTGCGGGTGTACACGGAGATCACGATCGAGGTTTATCAGACAGGACCGGGCACGGAAAACATTCTGGAGCGGGTTCCTGGACGAAGTCCGTGCCGGGCTTTCGAGCAGATCTATCCGTATCACTTCGTGAATTACCGCCAGTCGGATCGCTATGCGCCGCTGGACGAAGCTGGCGGAATGCTCATCATTGTTCACGACCCGTGGGTTGCCAATATCCAGCCGCTGGCCGACCACAAGACGTCCATCGGAATCGACACGACGGTGGTCCCGGTTTCCACGATCGGCAACAACGCGACGTCCATCAGGAACTACATCCAGAACGTCTATAACGCGGGCGATCTGGCGTTTGTGCTGCTCGTGGGCGACTCGGCACAGGTGGCCACTCCCAGCGCCAGCGGCGGCGCGGCGGACCCGACATACGCGAAGGTGGCCGGTTCGGATGATTATCCGGACATTTTTGTCGGCCGCTTCTCGGCGGAGACCGCCGCCCACGTGGATACACAGGTGCAGCGGACCATTCAGCACGAGATGCTTCCCGCCACCGCGCAGGACTGGTACTGGCGGGCGGTCGGCATCGCCTCGTCCGAGGGCGGAGCCGGGCAGGGGGACGACAACGAATCAGACATCCAGCACATGAACAATATCCGGGCCGAACTGCTGGGTTACAACTACACGCTGGTGAACCAGATATACGATCCCGGCGCGTCCGCGTCGTCGGTGACGACCGCGCTGAACGCGGGGCGCGGTCTCGTGAATTACACCGGCCACGGCAGTACGACTTCCTGGGGCACCACCGGCTTCTCCAACACGAACGTGAACGCCCTGAACAACGCCGGGATGCTGCCTTTCATCTGCAGCGTCGCCTGTGTTAACGGGGATTTCGCCGGGAAAACCTGCTTCGCCGAGGCCTGGCTGCGGGCGACCCGCGGCGGCCAGCCGAGTGGCGCCGTGGCCGTCTACATGTCTTCGATCAACCAATTGTGGGCGCCGCCTATGGAAGCCCAGGACGAGTTCAACCACGTGTTGGCAACCGAGCAATACGTGACTTTCGGCGGACTCTGCTTCGCCGGATCGTGTTCCATGATCGACAAGTACGGCTCGGGCGGCGTCTCGACGTTCAATACCTGGCATATCTTCGGCGACCCGTCCTTGCGCGTGGTGGGGACCGTGACGCCGCCCACCGGGCTGAGCGTCTCGCCCGACCAGGGCCTGGAGTCGCAGGGAGACGAAGGCGGACCGTTCACGCCACAGAGTATCACTTATACGCTGGGCAATCGGAACGCGACCCCCATCAGCTACGCCGTGACGGCCACCGCCGATTGGGTGGATGTGTCGAACGCCACGGGCACGCTGCCCGGCCTGGGAACCGCCACGGTCACCGTGTCCATCAACGCCGCGGCCGCGGGTCTGACGACCGGCGATTACAGCGACACGGTGAGCTTCGTGAACACCACCGACGGGGACGGCAACACCACACGAACCGTCAAACTCGGCGTGGGAGTGCCCCGGGCGATCTACACCTTCAACATGGACACCAACCCCGGCTGGACCACGTCGGGTCTGTGGGCCTGGGGCCGGCCGATGGGGGCGGGCGGATCGCACGGGTATCCCGATCCCACCGGCGGCCATACGGGCACGAACGTGTATGGGTACAACCTGAACGGTGACTACACGAATTCCATGCCTGAGAGGCATCTGACCAGTACGGCCATCGACTGCACGGGGCTCTCCATGGTGAGCCTCAGGTTCTGGCGGTGGCTGGGGGTGGAACGAAGCACGTACGATCATGCGTACGTTCGGGTGAGCAACAACGGGACGAACTGGACGACCATCTGGCAGAATCCGGATGTCGAGCTGAGCGACTCTTCCTGGACCCAGCAGGTGTTTGACATCTCCGCCATCGCGGATGATCAGCCGACGCTGTACGTGCGCTGGACGATGGGCTCCACCGACAGTGGCTGGACCTACTGCGGATGGAACATCGACGACGTGGAAATCTGGGGCCGCCCGAGCGGCCAGATGCCTCCGGTGGCGTATGATGGATCCGTCACGACGGACATGAACACTCCGACGGAAGTCACGCTGAATGCGCACGCAAGCTCGGGAGAGCCGCTGGATTTCATTATCACGCGACTGCCTGAACACGGGCGATTGCGTGATCCCGGTGCTGGATTCCTCACCACCGTCCCGGTCACGCTGGTCGGCGGAGGCAACGAAGTTATCTTCGTTCCGACCCTGGGATACGCCGGGCCGGACGGCTTCCAGTTTCGCGTGAATGACGGACAGGACTCCAATGAGGCCACGGTATCGTTGACGGTGGGCGGGCCTCGGGTGCTTTTCCACTTTCCGATGGATGAGAACCCCGGATGGACCACGCAGGGACAATGGGCGTTCGGACGCCCGATCGGCGGAGGGGGAGCCCACGGCAATCCGGATCCCGCCAGCGGGGCCACCGGTCTGAACGTGTATGGTTACAACCTCTCCGGAGACTATTCGACAGTCATCGGAGGCCCGTACGCCCTGACGGCCGGTCCGTTTGATCTCTCACGGGCCACCGACGTGACCCTGCAGTATCAGCGATGGCTCAACGCTGACTATGCGCCGTACGTTTATGAGACCGTGGACGTCTCGAACAACGGATTTCAATGGACGACCATCTGGTCGAACGGCACGAGTGCCGTCACGGATTCATCCTGGACAGAACAATCGCACGACATTTCGGCGATTGCGGACGGGCAGGCGGCGGTTTACGTCCGCTGGACGCACCGGGTTGCCCAGGCCGGCGCGTGGGCATACTCCGGCTGGAACATTGATGACGTCACAATCACCGGAGTGAGGCCCGTGGCCGGCGGCGATCTGGATGGGGACGGCGACGTGGACCTGGCGGACTTCGCCGGCTTTCAGGAATGCTGCGGCGCGTCGCCGCTGACGGCAGGGTGCCAGGAGGGCGACATGGACGGCGACGGGGAGGTCGGCCCCGCCGATCTGCCCGCGTTTGTGACGAACATGGAGTTGACTGGCCCGACTTGGTGACGAGAAGCCGCGGATGGGATGCGTTTGCCGGTGGACTGACGTGCGACCAGCCGCTTCTGCCGCACCGTCCCATAAGTGCGGCGGCGGGCTGTTCGTCCGTTGTGACGGGGGTTTGATTCTGATACAGTGGTGACTGCGTGGGATGGCGGGGCAGTCTCATCGGATGGAGGGGTATTCGCCGCAATCAGAGCGCCGGACCGCGGGTCGTCGTCGGCATTCGGACGCGCGGCGTTTTTCTCTATGCGATTCTTTGTGTGCAGGGGTGTGCCGCGGGCTCTGCCGGAAACCGTCCCGTCCTGGTCACAATACGGAAAACCCCCGATCCTCTCTTGCCTACAGCAGCCGTAACAGGCGTGCGTCTTATAGATGGAACGTGGTTCTGGCTTGGGTCAACGGTGCGCGGCGGTGCACTTTGGAGCAGACAAGGAGGAGTAACGTGACTCCGTGGAACGAATTGAGTTTGTCGGCGAGGCGGCCAATCCGACGGATGGGAACGTACCTGGCGGCCTTGGCAGTGGTTCTTGTGGGAATTCCGGCGCTTGCGAGTTCCGGGCCCGCCGTGGAAGTGTCGGTGCGTGAAAACAACGACAATCGCATTGTGCTCGATTATGTGCTGGGGGAGCACCAGGTTATCCCGGCGCCGATACAGGGAGGCAAATGGGTCCATTTGTATCTGCCGGGTGAGCCGGTGACCCTGGTTGCGGGCGAACCGGCACTTCCGCGCGTCTGCCGCAGCGTGGTGATCCCCGACGAGGCTCGAATGGAGGTTCGGATTCTGGCCGCCGACTTCGAGGACCTGACCGAAATGGACGTGGCGCCCTCGAAGGGGAACCTGCTGCGAACGGTCGATCCGGCGGAGGTGCCATACGAGTTCGGTCCGGTATACCGGCAGGATGCCTTCTACCCGGGACCGCTGGCCACGCTGGGCGAGCCGTATATTCTTCGCGACCTGCGGGCGGTGACCGTCGAACTCAATCCGTTCCAGTACAACCCCGTCACCCGCACCCTGCGGATTTACCACAGTGTGTCGCTCGAAGTGGTTTGCACGGGCGTGGACACTGTGAATGTGCCGGACCGGAGCCTGCGGGCCGCGCGGCCCAGTCGGGCGTTTGAGAGCGTCTATCGAAGCCGGTTCGTCAACTATCCGAGCGGCCTGCGGTATGCCCCTCTGAACGAGGAAGGGGACATGCTCATCATCTGCCATAACCCGTGGCTGGCCAACATTCAGCCGCTGGCCGACCACAAGACCGCCCGCGGTATCAACACCACTGTGGTGAGCGTATCCACCATCGGCAACAACAGCACCTCCATCAAGAATTACATCCAGAGCGTCTACAACTCCTCCAATCTGGCCTTCGTGCTGCTGGTGGGCGATGCGGCGCAGGTGGCCTCGCCCAGCTCCGACGGCGGGGCGGCGGATCCGTTGTATTCCAAACTGGCCGGCGGCGACAATTACCCGGACATCATCGTGGGCCGGTTCTCCGCCGAAACGCCTGCGCACGTGGATACGCAGGTCGAGCGAACAATCGCCTATGAAAACATGCCGGCCCCGTTGCAGGACTGGTTCTGGCGGGGCACGGGGATTGCCTCCTCCCAGGGGCCGGGCGACGACGGGGAGTCGGACATCCAGCATTTGAATCTGATCCGCAGCCAGTTGCTCGGATTCGGCTACTCCCTGGTGGACCAGATTTACGATCCCAGCGCTTCGGCGGCGATGGTGTCCAACGCTCTGAACGCGGGCCGGGGAATCGTCAACTATTGCGGGCACGGCAGCGCGACATCGTGGGGCACGAGCGGCTTCGCCAACTCGCACGTGGCGGCGCTGACCAACTACGACATGTTGCCGTTCATCTTCAGCGTCGCCTGCAACAACGGAGAATTCCACACCGGCACGTGCTTTGCTGAGGCTTGGCTGCGCTCCACTCGCAACGGTCAGCCGATCGGGGCGATTGCGGCGTATATGTCATCGATCAGCCAGAGCTGGTCTCCCCCCATGGAGGCGCAAGACGAGTTCAACATCCTGCTGACAAACGAGGCGTACGTGACGTACGGCGCGCTGTGCTATGCCGGCTCGTGCTCCATGATGGATGACTACGGCAGCGGCGGGGTCAGCATGTTCAACACGTGGCACATCTTCGGCGATCCGTCCCTGCGGATCAGCTCGACCTGTTCGGACGTGGGCGAGTTGACGCTGGATCGTGAGAAATATGCCTGCGAGGGGGTGTTGACCGTCACCCTGGTGGACTGCGGGCTGAATCTGGACGACCTGGTAGAGGACACGTTTGCCCTGGCCGTTGTGTCGAGCTCGCAGCCGACCGGGGAAACCGTCCTGTTGACGGAAGTCGGACCGGCCAGCGGTCGCTTTGAGGGAACGTTGTCCATTAGTGCGACGCCCGCCCCCGGTGTGCTTCAAGTGGCGGACGGTGACGTGGTGTGGGCCACGTACGTGGATGCGGACGACGGGCAGGGGGGCACGGACGGTCCGGTGACGGCTTCGGCTACCGTAGACTGCACGCCGCCGGTGATTTCGGGTGTGCAGGTGACGGACGTTCAGCCGCGAAGCGCCACGGTGTCCATCGCGGCGGATGAGGCCATTCGGGGGACCGTG
>JBPOIK010000097.1:0-13662 GCA_052034525.1 Planctomycetota bacterium | reverse complement strand
CTCCACGTTGTTGTCGTTTGTGGCGGCCGGCGCGCTCAACAGGACGCCGAGCAGAAGGGCCGATGCGTACATGGGTCGCTCCGGGCGTGACGGTGTAACCGAGTTCCCGCCGTTTTTCCGAGACGTCCGTACGCGGCGGATGCCCGGCACGACGGGTGTGTACTAAACCGGTTCAGAGTCGAGCTGCGATCGCGGCGGGAGGTGGATCCGGGCGCCTGCCCGGCACGAATCCCCGACTCACGAAATCAGGCAGCCCATCCAGCGCACGCGTGGACAGACTCATTATACCGGCAACCGCGGCAGACCCGAAGTGTGTTTTTGCCAACAAAATGAGTGTTTCCCCTTATGCGATGGCCCTCGACGACAGCCGCGAGGGGGTGTGTTGACGCCGGGCGGCGGGGGAGCCATAAGGCTGTCTCGCAGAGGAGGGTTCCAAACATGCGGTCTAACGCAGGTTCACTGGGGGGTACGCGGCATCGCGCGCGGTCCACATGCTTCTCCCTTTTTGCCCTGATCCTGATTCTGGCGTCCTGTCGTCCGGACAGAACGGCGGCGCCTTTCCAATCGAAAGAAGACTCTTCGTTGCCGGCCTCTCTCCGGGTGATCGATTTGGGCGGGCGGCAGTTCCAGGTGACGTTTCTCTACCGGCCGATCGCCCCGGTTCAGTCCGTTCATCTGGCGGGTACGTTCAACGGCTGGAACCCGACGGCGCAGCGAATGGATGGCCCCGCCGTGGATAGCACGTTCCGGACCACCGTAGTGCTCCCGGCCGGGCGGCACGAGTACAAGTTCGTCATCGACGGGCATGACTGGCAGACCGATCCGGCGAATCCCTGGCGCACGGCGGGCTACGCGAACGCCATTCTCCTTCTGGGAACACCCTCGGATGCCCATGAGGGAGCAGTGCATCCGGCCGATCGGCCCGTGAAGATGATTCGCGCGGTTGCCCATCCCGCGGCATTGGATGAACTGAAGCGCGCGCTGGCCGATGCGGACGCCGGGGCGGCCGGAGGCATTGCCGCCCTTTGGTTCGAGACACATCCGATGCCGCTTTTCAGCGCAGAGGCCGTCACCTGGGTTTTCTGTGATCCGGCGGCTACAGCGGTGGCTCTGTCGCTGGCGGAGGCAGGTCGTCGGACGGGGTATCCGATGCAGCGTCTGGTTGCGGGTCGGCCGGTCTGGGTTGTCTCGCTGAAACGTTCGGGGCTTGGCGATCGCCTGGCATACACCTACGAAGTGACGGGGCAGCGGTTCGCCTCGGTGCTGGCCCCTCAGGCGTGGAGTTGCACGAGTCGAGCCGGCCGCCCGGCCGGCCGGGTGGTGGAGGCCACCGCGGAGCGTGGTCGAATTGCGTTGCTGCCGGAACTGGCGGCGGGCGCAAGCGGCCTGAGGCCGCGTGATATCTACGTGTATTTGCCGCCGGGTTACGACGAACACACGGATGAACGCTACCCGGTGCTCTATCTTCACGACGGGCAGAACTGCTGGGACGACCCGGTGGAACCGTTCGGGCACGGCGGCTGGGCGCTGAATCTGAAGGCGGATGAGCTGATCCGAAGCGGAGCCGTGGCGCCGTTCGTAGCCGTGGGCGTGGGCAACACGGCAGACCGGATGGAAGAGTACGGGCCCGGTCCGGACATTCGGTCCGCCGACTCGCATCCATATCTGAAATTCCTGATCGAAACGCTCAAGCCACTGATCGATAAGCGGTATCGGACTCGGCCGGAGGCAGCGAATACGGCCATCATGGGCGCCAGCATGGGCGGTCTGGTGTCGTTCCAGGCGGCACTGCTGCAACCAGACGTGTTTGGGCAGGCGGGTTGCCTTTCCCCCTCGTTTGTCGTGTTCGGGACTGAGAACAACCCGTATGTGACCCTACTGGAACAGACGGAGAAGGTTCCAGTACGGTTCTACTTCTACAACGGTACGGGCGGGCGCGGCGCGGACGGTGCGCCCGGAACGCGCCGAGTTGTGCAGATGCTCCGCCGGCGTGGTTGGTGTGACGACCGAGACCTGGTCCATCACGAGGCAGACGGTGCCGAGCACAACGAGCGGGCCTGGCGCGAAGAGCTTGACGCAGTGCTGCGCTATTTCTTCGGAGTCTGATGGCCGGCCGCCGCCTGCCGGCCCCCTGGGGCACGCGCGTGGGCGGGCGACTTGACCGGTTTAGCGCATTTCGGGACGATGGGACTTCCCCGTGGTGACGTCGGGGATGGCGGACGTGAGTGATGCTGAGCCTGCGCTACTGGATTGCTGGTGCCGTTCTGATTGGTCTGTTGTGGTGCCTGCATCCGCGTCCGAGCTCCGGGCACGCCTCAGACAGTGTCGAAGTCACGATCTGGTTTGACGGTCTGATCGAAGGTCGGCACATCGATGCCGTGGACGCGTTCGAGCGGACCTTCCCTCAATACAAAGGAATCCTCGGCTCCAGCGCGGCGCGCACGGGCTTGGATGGCGAGGGGAATCCGCAGCGTCTGATGTGCGGGATCGCCGGTGGCGTGCCGCCGGAGGTCGTGGAATACGATCGGTTTGCCATCTGCCAGTGGGCGGCCCGCAACGCCTTCCTGGATTTGCAGCCGTTCATCGAAAAGGACCAGCGCGAGATCGAGGAGACGCGCCGGCAGGTGGAATCGCTCGTTGCGGCGGCGGGCGATTCGAAAGAGATTGAACGACTCCAGGCCCGTCTGGACCGACTGACGCAGTATGCCGTTCGACCGGAGGATTACTATAAGGCCACCTGGGACGAATGCCGCTACAAGGGCGGGCAGTATGGCGTTCCAAACTACATGGACGATCGCGCCCTATACTACAACTCCACGCTTCTCAAGGGCGCGCAGTTGGTTGACGCGGCGGGCGATCCGGCGCCGCCGGATACGTGGGAGCAGTTGCTCACCAAGCGGATTCACGTGAATGACGCTCGCGTCGAGGATACGCGCGTGCATAGCGAGACGGCGGATTTCGCGCGGGCGGAGGTTCGTCCCGGAGACACGGCTTGTCTTATCGATCGCAACGGTAACGTGACGCGCTGCCTGGTGGATGCCGTCGAAGACGCGCGGACGCTTCGTCTGCGGAGTCCGTACTCCCGTAAGCCGCTGGTGTTGAATCAATGGTCCGGGCCGGAGCTGAAGGTGTTTGATCAGGACAGCTACACCCTTCGCCTGAGCCGGTGGGATGACGAAGGCCGACTGGGCGTGGTCGGTTTTGAGCCGCATCACGGCAACGGGTGGCTCTTTCACTATGGCTGGATGAACGGCGGGGAATTCATGAGCCCGGACGGTCGCATATGCACACTGGACGATCCGCGCATTGAGGAGGCGCTGCAGTTCACGACGGACGTGTACGATTCCATGGGCGGCGTGGCGGCCGTCAACGCCTTCAAAAAATCGTTCCAGGCCGAAGCCCAGGATCCGTTCTTTCAGAACCAGATCGCCATGTTCATCGGCGGCGACTGGTTTCTGCGGGATCTCGCCCGCTATCGGCGTGACATGGAGTTCGGCGTGTCTCTGCCGCCGGTGCCCAGGCGCGCCCTGGAGGCGGGCAATCGGCATGTTACCTGGGTGGGCGGTTTCGCCTACTGCATTCCCGCCACGTGTCCGAGGCACAAGCAGGAGGCGGCGTGGTGGTTGGTCAAGTATCTGGCGTCGCCAACGGGCGGCCTGATCATGAACAACCACGACGCCCAGCGGGAACGGGCACAGGGGCGGCTTTACATGCCCCGGCTCATGGCCAACCGCATTCTGAATCAGCGACAGCTTGACATATACGTGAATATTCCCGAGATGCCCGAGCGGCTGGCACGCTCGCTCCAGACATTTATCGATCTGCTGCCATACGCCCGCTATCGCCCGGTCTCGCCGGAGGGCCTCAAGCTCTGGAATGCCCAGGCCGACGCACAGGATTACGGCTGGAATCACCGGGGAACCCCCGCCGAGACGTTGGAACTCAACACGCAGAAAGTCCAGCGGGCTTTGGACCTGTTCTATGCTCCCGCCCGCGGGCCGGAACTGCGGTGGCTCTACCCCATGCTTCTGTACGGCGTGGTGCTGCTGGGCCTGGCCGGCATCGCGTTCCGGCGCTTCCGCCGTCAGCATTCGACGCGCGGTCTGTTTCGACGGGAGTGGTATGTGGGGCTCGGATTCGCATCTCCGTGGATGATCGGGTTCATCATCCTGACCGGCGGGCCGATGTTCTTCTCGCTGATCATGAGCTTCACCGAGTATGACGTCATCAGCCCGGCTCGGTTCATCGGCCTGGCGAACTACGCCGAAATGTTCACCACCGACTGGGCGCCGGTGGGAGGTGTGCGGCAGGCCCTGGGCAACACGCTTTTCATGGCGATCGGGCTGCCGCTGGGGATGATCGTCGGGCTGGCGCTGGCCATGCTGCTGAACACCAGCGTCCGGGCGATGAGCGTGTATCGCACCACGTTTTTTCTGCCGGCCATCATGCCGGTGGTGGCCGCCTCGGTGTTGTGGATCTGGGTTTTCAACGCCGGGTGCGGCCTTTTGAACTGGTTGCTGCAGCTTTCCGGCATCGTGGCGGCCATCGACTGGTGTCGGGCGCGGTTCGGGATCGGTCCCCCCACGCCGATCAGTTGGCTTACCAGTGAGGCCACCTCCAAACCGGCCCTGATCATCATGATCCTTTGGGGGTCCGGCGCGAGTATGATCATCTGGCTGGCGGGCCTGCGGGAGATTCCTCGGCACCTGTACGAGGCGGCGGCGCTGGACGGGGCGGGCGCGATCGGGCGCTTCCGTCACGTGACGTTGCCCATGCTCTCGCCCTACATCCTGTTCAACCTCGTGATGGGGCTGATCGGTACGTTTCAGATTTTCACGCAGGCCTACATCATGACGCCGAACGGTTCGCCGGTGCGGTCGACCTATTTCTACGTCTACAAACTCTTTGACGAGTGCTTTTCGTATTTTCGCCTGGGCTATGGAGCCGCCATGGCCTGGGTTCTGTTCGTGATCGTGATCGTGCTGACGCTTATCAATATGCGTGCCTCGAAGAAATGGGTGCACTATGCGGGGGAATAGCGAAGATCGAATGGGAAATGGCGAATGCGCGCCGCCGACGTTTCATTCGCCAGTCACGTTCCACTCTTCGTAATGCGGCATCATGGATCGTCGCCGAGCAATCTGGCAGACTCTTCTTCTCCACGCCGTGCTCATCGGCGGGTCGGTGATCTTCGCGCTGCCGTACTTCTGGCTGGTCGGGACAAGCTGGAAGCTCGACAAGGAGGCGATGAGCGCCGAAGTGTCGATCCTGCCCCAGAGGCCCATCCCCCGCGGCGTCAGCCCCTATGTTGACGACCGGCAGTATCCGGAGATGGAACAACCCGCCGATGTGGGGCGGCATCGGTGGGAGCACTGGATGCAGGCCGCCGTCTGCGAGGAACTGAGGGCACGGGTAGACGACTGGCTGAACGTCGGCCCCGATGACCGGGTGGCAATGCTGGACCGCGTGGTTCTCGTTCAGGAAATGGTGGAGGGGCTGTTCCAGGATCTGCGACTCAGTGTTCCGCCGGATTCGTGGCGGGGTGACGAGGAGAGCGTTTTTCGTGGAAAGTTGCGCACCGCCGTTGACGAGTCGTTGTTGAACAGAGTGTTCGAGCAGGTCTGCCGCTGTTTCTGTGTCGGAAAAATCCTGGTCAAAGACCGGCAATATGCCATCCATGACCTGACGGGCGACCGGCCGGTGCATGAAGTCTGGAAAATCGAATCCGGGCCGGTGGTATGGCACCCTCGGGAAGAAAGCGAACGGCCGGTGGCCCTGCTGCAGTACGATTTCACCCGGGGGGATGCGTTCGAGCTTTCCACGGTGCTGAAGCTGCCGTTCGAGTACGACAAGGGTTTCAAACGCCTCAGCCTGAGCCTGCGCCGAGACCAGACCTGGCACGAGTTGCGCGTGTTCATTGAAACGGGTGGCCGTCTGCTTCGTTCGGCCTCACCGCGCTACCTGGGCGAAGACACCTGGTCGGAACTGAACGTGCAGGAGCCCAGCCCGGACGACGATCGCCTGGTCGCGCGACAATACGTCCTGCTGGAGGAGGTGGACCGCGGGCCGCAATACGATCACGGTCCGGGCACAATCAAGCTGCGCGTGCGGCTCAGTCGCAGCTCCACCCCTGAGGCGTTCTGGGCCAAAGGCACGGAGAATTACCGCAAGGCGTTCGATCAGGTGCCCTTCTGGCGGTATTTCAAGACCAGCGTTTTTCTTGTGATCGTGAACGTGCTGGGCACCGCCCTGAGCTGCTCGCTGGTGGCGTTTGCCTTCGCCCGGCTCACCTGGCCGGGACGTGAGCTGAGCTTCCTGCTTGTGCTGGCCACGCTGATGATTCCGCCGCAGGTGACGATGATTCCCTCGTTCGTCGTATACAAGTATCTCGGCTGGTACAACACGCTGGCCCCGCTGTGGGTGCCGAACTGTCTGGCGGTCAACGCCTTCGCCGTGTTTCTGCTGCGGCAGGCGATGAAGGGAATCCCGCGCGACCTGGAGGACGCCGCGAAGATCGACGGCTGCGGCTGGACGCGGATCTTCTTCACCGTGGCCCTGCCGCTGATGCGGCCCACTCTGGCCGCGGTGTCCATTTTCACGTTCATGTTCGTCTGGAACGACTTCATGACGCCGCTGATCTACGTGAACGATCAGCGGCTCTACCCGCTGGCCCTGGGCCTGTTCAGCTTCCTGGCCGGCCGTGAGAATCAGTTCACGTTGATCATGGCTGGATCGATGATCATGACCGTCCCGGTGATTCTGACCTTCTTCTTTGCCCAGCGGCACTTCATTCAGGGCGTGACCATGACGGGAATGAAGAATTGACCGCAGGTCGATCCCGACGGGAACCAGCGTACGACCCGCAGGACAAGCGGGCGGATCGGCGATCCCGGAATCCGCCGCGCGAATCGGGATGATCCCTTCAGACCGGTCGGACGATCACACGGGTCGGAGCGCCGTCGCTGCCGTCGAGCTTGAGTGGCAAAGCGATCAGTTCGTAGTAGCCGGGGCAGACCCCGGAGAGGTCCAGATTCTCCAGCACCACCACGCCCGCCCCGAGCAGAATGCGATGAACGGGAAGATCGTCGCTTTCATGTGGATCCACCGAGAAGGAATCGATACCGACCAGGCGAATGCCGCGATCCACGAGACGCTGCGCCGCCTCCACGGAAAGGGCGGCGAACCCCGGATCGAATGGTCCCCCCGGCCAAGCCCGGTGCGCGCCGGTGCGCCAGAGCACGCGCCGCAGATCGTCGGCGGGAAGCGCGTCTACGTCGGCGATTCCAGGGCCGTCAGTGGTTCGCACGTCCGCCACCCAGGCCCGGCCACAGAGTGCGTCCAGCGGCAGGGCCGCCGCGCCCGCCCCATCCGGAAACAGATGCCGAGGGGCGTCCACGTGCGTGCCCGTGTGCGCCGAGAGCGACACGGCCGTCGTCGTCGTAGGAGCGCCGTCCGCCTGCGATCGCAGGTGCGTGAACGCCGGCTGCGGATCACCCGGCCACATCAGCATCGTCGGCCGAATGGTGTGCGTGCAGTCGATCCATTCTGACGGCATAGTGCCGGACTCCCGCCGTTCGGTTGTGTGTCGCCGCACGGTCAGCGTGCATCGGGAGCCGGCGGGTCGGAACCACCCGACGGCACGAGCAGATCGCTGATGTCAGCGGCATGCTGTTCCTCAAAACGCGTGAGGGTCATGCGCGACCGCCTCGCCCGAAACGTCCCGATCAGCCGGGTGCCGTCACGGCAGGTAAGATCGAACCTGCCCTCGCGCCAGCGGGCAGTATCGTTCCGCCGGCCGATGAGGGTGACAGCCCCGTCGACCACGGGCGTCCGTCCGGCCGCTCGACCGGTGTTTTGGTAGAAGAGGCCCGTCACGGCCGCCGAATCACCCGCCGGCCTTTTGACGGAATAGACGCCGTCCGCCGCCGGCACGCGCAGGTACAGTTCGAACACGTGTCGCCCTCCGTGTGCCCCGGGCAACGGCCAACCGAGCAACACACGGTCGATGTTTTCGGCTGGATGGAAGTCCGCCCATTCGCTGGCGGTCCGCAGTTCGCGGGCCGTTCGGCCGGGTTCCGGCTGCAACAGCATGGTCTCGGTGCGCGGACCGCAACCGGCCACAAGCGCCGAGCCGATCAGAACAACACGACGGAATGGACGGCATATCTGCACAATGAACACCCGCCCGGAAGACACCGCATCATGGCGTGCCGGGCGGGTTCATTGTACGCGGTTCAACACCTGTACGCCATCCACGAAGCCCGTCGTGGAGGCCCGGTCTCGCTCGCCTGCCGGGCACTGATTCCGCCGCGGCGGTCTCAGGCTCCCCTTGCGGCCTCCAGGCGGGCGCTTCGCGGAAAGAGAATGTTGTTCTCCTTGTGAATGTGCTGATGGAGATCCGCCTCCATCTCCCGCAGTCCGTCCAGCAGGGCCCGCCAGGTGTTGCAGGCGTCCGACGGAGGGGTGTACTGGTCCGTCAGCTCACGGAGTTTCTCCAACGCTCTGCCCGTGCTATCGTGCTCGTGTTCCATCACGCGGATCGGGTTGGCAAGGCTTCCGCAGTGGAATTGCGGCGTGTCTTTCGAGGCCTCCAATTGCCGGATCATGGGAAACAGAACCCGCTCCTCCTTCATCAGGTGTGAGTCGATCTCCGCCCGCATGGCGAGGAACACCTGGAGCAACTCTTGGGTCGACGGGTATTTCTCTCCGTGGGCCGCGGCCACTTTCTGGGCCAACGTCTGGAGGCGCGGCAGTTCCCGATGCAGATACGCATGGTGCGTGGACTCGATATGGTCGCACAGCTCGGTCAGCGAGGCCGTGGTCCAGCGCGGTTCATTGGCGGCCGACGGCGCCGAGTCCGCCTGGTTCAGCTTCGCCGCCACCGCGCCCGGATCCAGGTCTTTCTCGCGGCACGCTTGTTCGAACGATATCTTCCCGCCGCAACAATAGTCAATCCCGTACTCTTCGAAAACACGGGCCCGCCCCGGCCGCTCGGCCACGAGCTCACCCACGGTCTGGTTGATGTTCAGTGTCTGCGTCATCTTGTGACTCCTTAGATCGCTTCCTCTGGACAGCTTTGTTTCGAATACGCTCCGCCAACCGCTCATCTGGCGATGGCTCGGGTCGGCGGCGTCTATGCCGGTTCAGAGCCCTCAACGGCGACCGGTGTCTCGTCCGGCCGGACCCTCAGCGACCAGCCGGTCTTGAGCCCCACCACGAACCATGCCAAGCCCATCACCCCCAGCGCGAAGATGGTGTCCCCGACCACGCGTAACCATCGCAGCGTTTCCATCGCCGGTTGCTGCATGAATTCCGCCGAACGCGCATACCACATCCCGACCTGCACGCTCGCCCACGTCTGCCACAAACCCACCGGCAATACGCTCAGCAGCATCATCAGGGCCAGCCCGATGTTGATCGCCCAGAACGAGAACCCCAGAACCCGTGTGTTCCACTGCTGCCGCACGGTCAGGCCGCGCAGGCAGAACAGCATGAAACCGAACCCGAGCATCCCATAGACCCCGAACAGGGCCGTGTGGCCGTGCACGGGGGTGGTGTTGAGTCCCTGCATGTAATACAGCGCGATCGGCGGGTTAATCAGGAATCCGAACAGTCCGGCGCCGATCAGATTCCAGAATGCGACCGACACGAAAAAGTAGATCGGCCAGCGATACGCCCTGACCCACGGCTGGGCACGGGTCAGGGTCAGGTTTTCGTACGCCTCGAATCCGATCAGCACGAGTGGCACGACCTCCAGCGCGCTGAAGGTGGCGCCCAGCGCCAGAATAGCCGTCGGCGTGCCCGTGAAGTACAGATGATGAAACGTGCCCACGATGCCGCCGGCGAGGAAGATGATCGTGGAAAACAGCACCGCCGCCGTGGCGGTTGCGATCCGCAGCAGCCCGATCCGCGTGAAAAGAAACGCGATGGCCACCGTCGCGAAGACCTCGAAAAAGCCCTCCACCCACAAATGCACGACCCACCAGCGCCAATACTCGGCCATGGCCAGGTGCGTTTGCCGACCCCACATGAGCCCGGCCGCGTAGAACAGCGCAATGGTGGCCGACGCCAGGAAAAACAATCCCAGCAGGCTTCGATTCTCCGAGGGTTTGCGGAACGCCGGCCATAGGGCGCGACCCATCAGGATCAGCCACAGTACCAGCCCGACCAACAGAAAAATTTGCCAGAACCGGCCGAGGTCCACGTATTCGTACCCCTGGTGGCCGAACCAGAAATTCGCGGTGAGTCCCAGCTTCTGATGCACGCCGGCCAACTGTCCGAGCAGTGAGCCGACCACGATGATCAGCAGGCATACGAACAGGAAGTTGACTCCCAGTCGCTGGTATTTCGGCTCGTGTCCGGAAACCGCCGGCGCGACAAAAAGGCCGGTGGCAAGCCACGCGGTCGCGATCCAGAAGATGCCGAGCTGCACATGCCACGTCCGGGTGACGGAATACGGGATCCAGTCCGCCAGGGGAACGCCGTAAAAGCCCGAGCCCTCCACCCCGTAGTGCGCGGTCACTGCCCCGAGCGAAATCTGAGCCACCGCCAGCGCGACGACCACCCAGAAATACTTCAACGTGGCCTTCATGCTGGGTGTGGCCTGCAGGGCGAGCAGGGGATCGTGCGCGGGAGCCACATGCGGCTCCGGCCCCTTGTGTCGCTGTACGGCGAAGTACCACGCGAGGGCCGCGATGCCGGCCAGCAGCAGCACGAAACTGATCACGGACCAGAACACGATCGCACCCGTGGGTCGGTTGCCGATGAGCGACTCTGCCGGCCAGTTGTTCGTGTAGGTGATGTCCGAACCGGGCCGCTGGGTGCCACACGCCCAGGACGTCCAGAAGAAGAACGCGTTCAGTTTCGCCTGGCGGTCCGGATCCTTGATGGTGTTGGCGG
This sequence comes from Planctomycetota bacterium, assembly GCA_052034525.1. Lineage (GTDB taxonomy): Bacteria > Planctomycetota > Phycisphaerae > UBA1845 > UBA1845 > JAFGJQ01. The sequence goes on along the minus strand of JBPOIK010000097.1, from coordinate 2,763 downwards.
GCAGGGCATACGCTCCGCGCAGATCATTCAGCTCGGGATTGTCGCCGAACAGGTCCGCGTAGTGTTCGCTGACGGCGGCGATGGCCCGGGCCCGCGGCAGGGAAACCAGCAGATCCCCCGTCTGGGGATCGTATGTATTGGTGCGGATCTCTTCCCGCAGCCGCGCCTGGAGGGCGGCCTGCGACTCCGAATTAAGCTCCGCATAAGGCTTTTCGTGCTCCTCGTTCGCCCAGTAGTTCAGCAGCCATTCACATTCGCGGTGCAGGAAGTCGGCCGACCAGTCCGGCGCCACGTAGGCGCCGTGCCCCCAGACGCTGCCCAGCTCCTGGCCGCCCGTGGACTGCCAGACGTTCTGTCCGTCCCGGATGTCCTGCCCTGAAAACAGAACCCGGCCATCCGGGGTGACCACCCGCGCGGGGATCGGCGGGGCCTGACGATACAACTCCAGCCCGTAATATCCCAGGATGGCGAAGGACAGCACGATCACCGCCGTCAGCACCAGCCACAACCGCATGATTTTCATGGCGAACCTTCCGTAAACCCGGGCGCGGGACCAAAAAATAGAACTGGACCCAAATATCCAGTTGACATTCATCACTATGGCCCACATAATGTGGATGTCAAGGTCCAATTTGGAATTCCGGAGCGACCGCGTGATTTCCCAGACGGCCGAGTACGCCCTGCGGGCCATGATCTGCCTTGCCGCCGACCCGAAGCGTTCCTTCACCACGCAGCAGATCGCCGACGCCACGCGCGTGCCCGCCGGGTATCTGTCCAAAGTACTCCAGACGCTGGGACGCGGCGGACTGGTGGTGTCGCAGCGGGGGCTGGGCGGAGGGTTCGCCCTCGGGGCCGACCCCAAGGGGGTTTCGGTCCTCGATGTCATCAACGCGGTGGACCCGATTCGTCGGATCCGCTCCTGTCCGCTGCACCTGAAGGCGCACGGGACGGAATTGTGTCCGCTGCACCGCCGGCTGGACGACGCCATGGCCGATGCGGAAAAAGCGTTCGGGGTAACCACGCTGGCCGAGCTCCTGCAGCAGTCCGCGACGAGCCGCCCGTTGTGCGCGGATGGCCGGGCAACATGCCGGGCGGGGGACGGGACGCACACCGGGGAAACCTTGCGGACTCGATCATCGCGGAAGCGGAGTCAAAAGAGCCGCCGGCGCACCGCCCGAAGGTAACGCGAGTTTCATCGAGGCTGCGGCCGGACAGGGCTATTCGATGATGGAAGGGCCATCCATGTCGGTGGATTGCGACCGATCGTCGGAAATCACGCCTGACTCTCTGATCCCGGATGTGATTCGGAGAAATCCGCTCGCACGATCCGTGTTCGATCGCTACGGCCTGAGAGGCTGCGGCGGGCGAACCGGACCCGTGGAATCCATTCGCTTTTTCGCCCAAACCCACGGCGTGGACGAAGGACGCCTGCTGGCCGAACTCTCCCGGGCCGGATGCACTCCGAGCGCCGGGGACGCGGTCGGTTTGAGCGTCTCCAATCCAGCGCCGCAGGCCATCGACACGATCTATCGTCGATTCTGGACGGCCGGAATCCTGCTCGTGCTGACGGCCGGCGCCACGTGGGGGGCCTGGCTGCTCTGGCGAATTGGGGTGATCGGCAGTTTCACGGAGATACCGGTCTTTGACGTGAACGCCCACGGCCATGCCCAGGTCTTCGGCTGGGTCGGCTTGTTCATCATGGGATTCGCATATCAGGCGTTTCCGCGCATGTGGCATGCCGATCTGGCGGCGGCCCGACTGGCGTTTGGGGTTTTCGTGTTGATGCTTGTCGGTCTCGTCGTGTCTACAACGACGATGGCGCTGGCCGACCACTGGCGCGGCGCAGCGCCGGCGGCGATGTTTGGCGGCGTGCTCGAGCTGGTTGCCGTCGTCGTTTTCGCGGGTCAGATCGTGACGACGTTCCGCCGCAGCGGCAAGGCCGTGGAACCTTATGTCGGCTTCGTGTTCGCGGCCCTGGGCTGGTTCGTGCTGATGGCCGTCGCCAGCCTGTGGCACACCTGGTCCACGATGACCGCCTCCACTCGTGACGAATTGGTGTGGTACGTGGCCACGTATCAAGGCCCCCTGCGCGATCTGCAGATCCACGGACTGGCACTGTTCATGATTCTGGGGGTGTCCGGCCGGATGCTGTCGCCGCTGTTCGGTGTGCCGGTTTCCTCGCCCCGACGGGCCTGGATCGGGCTCGGGCTGCTGTCGGCGGCCCTTTTGGCCGAAATGTCGCTGTTCATCGTATATCGCTTCACCGGCAAACACGGCTGGGCGGCGGGTGTGTGGGGGGCTTGGGTCATGCTCGCGGTCGGTGTGGTCGTGGTCGCGTGGCCCTGGCGCTTGTGGCGTCCGATGCCGGAGGTGGACGGCAGGGCGGACCGGTCTGGAAAGTTCGTCCGGGCCGCGTACGGCTGGCTGGCGCTTTCTCTGGTGCTGCTGTTGCTCCTGCCGGCGCACCAGTGGATCAGCGGCATCGCTTTCAGTCACGCTTACTACGGTGCGATTCGGCATGCGATCACGGTGGGGTTCGTCTCTCTGATGATTATGGCAATTGCGGCCAAGGTCGTTCCCACTCTCAACGGTGTGGATCCGCGAACCCTCTCAGCGTTGTGGGGTCCGTTCGTGCTTATGAATCTGGGCTGCGCTTTGCGCGTGGTGATGCAGACGCTGACCGATTTCGTGCCTGGGGTGTTTGCCTGGATCGGGGTCAGTGGAGTGCTGGAGGTTTCGGGGCTGGCCTGGTGGGGCATCGGG
>JBPOIK010000105.1:0-2806 GCA_052034525.1 Planctomycetota bacterium | reverse complement strand
TAGAATCCAGCGTCTCAAAAGAAAGGTTGTTCTTGTCGCCGTATTGCGCCGCCCAGCACCCGGTACAGGACAGGTTGCACGCGCTGGTTGGATCCATCAAAATCGCCCAAGGGATATTGCAGTCGTATTTTTCCTCCATTTCATTTTTAATCGGCGCACCGACAAGGTTGGCATTTATAAAGAAGCATTCCATTGCTTTTTGCAGCACCTTGAGGTCGATGTCACGGAACAGATCCTGCACAAATTGGTGCCAGACGCTGTTTTCATCTAAAACGGCCTCGCGCATGGCTTTGATCTGCGTTGCATGCAAATGATCACGATCCATTTTTTCCGCTATTGTAAACATTTTAGGGAGCTTCTCCATGGGGTTGTTGGACAGATACTGAAGAAGCAGGTTGACGGTAGCTTTTTGAACGGATTTCATGTTTTTTCCTCCTTTAGATTATTGACTGACCGTACAGTCAGTATCGCGCAGAAAAAAGCCTTTTGGTACCATCTTTGAGTTTTTTGGGTTCATATGTTCACCTGTTTTATTCACAGTTCCTTCTGCTAACAAAGGAGAAAACGTATCCATATACTCTGCCAGACTTACCTGACCGCTAGACGCTATTCCCCCTTGGCGCAATTGCTCGTAAAATTCACGGAAGCGCAACTGTTCTTCATCCACCGTACAGAGATATTCCTGATAGTTGAGCCTAAAATGCATATTTTGAACCTTAACATCCAATTCTGTCAGCATCTCAGGGCTCAGATCCGCACAAGAATCTGTGTAAATAACGTAGTCCTTCATAACATTTCACTCCTGCTTATTACATCAGTATTCATGCAATCGACTGACCATTCAGTCAGTATCATGTAAAATAGAATAATTCTCGACCTCAAACGTTTTTATTGCATAGCAAAATATCCTTTTCAGAAATCAGGGAAGAAGAAATTATTTTGAATGTTCGAAGGAATGAAGCACGGAGTTCTTCATCACTTTGCCCGCTGACCGTCTTGTAGTCGTCGTAATAGACAGCAAAATTAACGAGTGGAAAAATCGTATAAAAAAATTTGAACATCACCATGTCCGCTGAGTAGCTGAAATCGCTGTCTGCCTGAGATATGGTTTTGAATAACGGATTCTCATCGTTTTCCGTTGTCAAGCTCATTAAGTGAAACAGCTCATTATGGTTTTTGCTGTTTTTTAAGGATTCAAACATCAATATCCGAATAATTGCGCGATTTTCCAGCGCAAAATGCAATACCTTTTCAAAATATTTATATCCATTTTCAAGGAAATAAGAAATATCCTCTTCGCTGGCGAAGCTTAATCGATCCGGTTCAATATCCAACCGACCGGCCTGAATCATCTGCACAATATTCGCATGGACAAAATCCATCGTCATGGAGGTTATTTTATCAAGAAGAGAGTGCACCAAAGAATCTAAAATTTCCTCTTTGCTCTTAAAATAGTAGTAAATGAGCGGTTTTGTTACATCGGCTGATTGAGCGATTTCAGTAACGCTTGTCGCATCGAACCCTTTGTCAGAAAACAGTTGTATGGAAGCATGAAGAATTCGCTCTTTTGCTTCAATGTTATCACTTTGCATTTTCAATCCTCCTGACTGACCGTTCGGTAAATTGATACTATCATCATACAATATCTGATTCTAATCGTCAATAGCATACCTTAAGATCCGCAAAATTTTCTTGTTAAAAGGTTGCTAAAATATTAAATCTATATTAATTGCCCACTACTTAAGTGTGGCTGCGTAGGAATAGTCTATGGTAACAACGATGTGGATCGGCTTGTCGCCACGCTGTACCGCTTCTTCTATGCGCTGCCGCAGTGTTTCTTCCGGCATTTCAAACTCCGGTGGCACCAAAACGTCAAACACATAATTCGTATGGCTTGGGCCGTCTATCAAACGTAAGTCGTGAATACTTAGGTGGTCGTTTATTGTTTTGACCTGTTGCTCTATCCAGACACGAGCATTGTTCATCTGCTCGCCAGTAACGATTGGATCATAATGTATAATCAGATGGATATTGTCGTTTTCTAAAATATCACGCTCTATGTTGTCTATGATATCGTGCGAAACCAAAGCGTCCACATCGATTGACATTTCCACATGGGCGCTTGCAAACCGATGGCCGGGGCCATAGTCGTGCACAATCAGGTCATGTGTACCCAATACACCCTCATAACCAGCGATTTTGTCAGCCACATGTTTTACCAACTCCGGCGCGGGAGCCTCGCCCAGCAAAGGATTCAGTGTGCCTTTCACAAGTCCTATGCCGCTGTATACGATAAAAGCCGCTACCCCTAAGCCCATCCATCCATCCAGATTGACGCCTGCAAAACGAGACACCGCTGCGGCCAGCAGCACAGCCGTCGTTGCAATGGAGTCATTGCGGCTATCGGCGCTGGCGGCCTGAAGCGCAGCGGAGTTTATGCGTTGCCCCACATTGCGGTTAAAAGCGGACATCCATACTTTTAACAGTACCGCCGCCGCCAAAACCGCAAAGCTTGCGAGGCTGAAAGTAACAGGTGTCGGGTGTATTATCTTTTCAAGACTGCTTTTGCCAAGTTCAATGCCCATTACCAACACCATTACCGCCACGGTCAATCCCGCAATATATTCAAATCGTGCATGCCCGAAGGGATGTTCTTTGTCTGCCGTTTTGGATGCAATCTTAAAGCCCGCCAGCGTTATAACAGAACTGGCTGCGTCTGAAAGATTGTTTAAGCCATCCGCCATGATGGAAACGCTGCCTGAAAAAGAACCGGCTTACAGGAAACCTCGCAAAGTCTCCACGGCAT
>JBPOIK010000061.1:0-2530 GCA_052034525.1 Planctomycetota bacterium | reverse complement strand
AGCAACCGTTCCTCATGTCTTTACCCCATGATATATAACAACCAATCCCCGCACCAGGGGGGGCTTGGTCGAAAAATCGTGAAAAATTTCTCCCGGGACAGGAAAACCCCTGTTTGAAACCTCATTTTGCGGGTAAGCCGTTTTTTCCACCCCCACAAGACACGGCAAATCCCGTGCGATGAGAACATCGCAACCGGCTCGCACCCGCCCTTGAGGGGATTTTTCGGAACACGCCCATCGCTTATAATCGTCCTTCTGACAAAGAGCCTTGTCGGTCTCTAGCAGAAAGGGCTTCTGGGGTACATAGAAGCTTTCGCACTTCCTCAAACAATTTTCTCCAAGGGAGCACGAACCATGCCGACCACAGGATTTGGAATTATCGGATGTGGAATGATTGCCCAGTTCCATGCCCGGGCCATCGCCGACTGCAAAGGGGCCAAATTGGTCGCCTGCTATGATGCGGTGCCTGCCGCGGCAGATCGACTGGCCCAAGCGACCGGGTGCCGGGCCTATCACGAGTTGGACGCCCTGCTGGCCGACCCGGAGGTCCACGTGGTTACCATTGCCACGCCCAGTGGTGCCCACATGGAGCCTGCCGTGGCCGCCGCACGGGCCGGCAAACATATCATCGTGGAAAAGCCTTTGGAAATCACCCTGTCCCGGTGCGACCGCATCATCCAAGCCTGTCAGAAGGCCGGCGTGGTGTGCTCGACCATTTTCCCTTCCCGGTTCCACCATGCAAGCATCCTGATGAAAAAGGCGATCGACCAAGCTCGGTTCGGCCGACTTACCTTGGGCGATGCTTACGTGAAATGGTATCGGTCCCAGCAGTATTACGACAGTGGGGCATGGCGAGGGACCTGGGAATTGGACGGCGGCGGAGCACTCATGAATCAAGCCATCCATAGTGTTGATTTGCTCACCTGGCTTATGGGCCCCGTGGTGGAAGTCCGGGCAGTCGCCGGACTGCTGGCCCATGAGCGGATCGCTGTGGAAGATACGGCTGTGGCCGCCCTACGGTTCGCCAACGGCGCCCTGGGCACCATCGAAGCTAGCACCGCGGTCTATCCCGGGTATCTGAAACGGATCGAAATTCACGGGATGGAAGGTTCGGCCGTCATGGAAGAGGAAGACATCATCCGCTGGGACTTTGCCAAAAAGAGGGCCCAAGATGCAGCCATCCATCAGGCCATGGCCCAACGCCAAAGCGGCGGCGGCGGAGCGGCCGATCCTAAAGCCATCGGCCATCACGGCCACGCCCGACAATTCGCCAATGTGCTCCAAGCCATCCGCAAGGGCGTGTGCCCGGCTATCGACGGCCCGGAAGGCCGCCGATCGGTCGAAATCATCCTGGCCATCTACAAAGCGGCCGAGACCGGCACTGCGGTCCGACTTCCCTTGCCAAAAGATCCGGTGCTTAAAGCCCGCAAATTCGGGGTCGGCGCCTAACTTTTTGGGATTCTCTTGCCCCGGGTGTTTCCCTCCGGATACTCCCAGAAACGCTTTTGTAAACCCCCGACGCTTTTCCGAATGGGCTTAGGGTGACTTCAAGGGTGCCTCGGTAGTTTCGCTCCCCACAACATGGACTTATTATCACTATCTCAACCGTACATCGGTGGTTTCGACGCCGATGGTCTGGATGGCCTCGAGTGCCACCCGACGGACCCGCGGGTCAGGATGGTGGAGCAATTCTCCAAGCACGCCCAGGGCCGGTGGACCAATGCGCACTAGTGCCCGGGCCGCCGCAGAACGGACATATCCGTCTGAGTCGGCCACGGCATCCCGCAGGGCGGACATGGCCGGCTGAGCATCCGGCCCCAAATTCCGCAACGCATGGGCCGCGGTCTCCCGCACCGCCGGACTCGAATCCCGAAGCGCTCGAGCCAAAGGATCGACCACCCCCTTGGCCTCGGTCCCCATCGTGCGCAGGGCCTCGGCTGCCACCAACCGCACTTCGGGTCGTGGGTCCTCCAACCGACTTGCCAATGTCGGTCCCGCGGCCTGGCCAAACCGGGCCAACGTCCGAGCAGCAATCGCCCGCACATACCCATCCTGGTCCCGAACCGCCTCGCCTAAGGCGGCAATGGCCTCCTTGGCCGACAGGCCCATACTGCGCAGGGCATATACAGCCCCCTCCCGCACCCCCGGGTCTGGGTCCCGCAGCGCCGCTGCCAACACACGGACCGCAGGGGCAATCTGCTCTGCTTCCTTCCCCGCAGCACTGCCAGAGACCACACCAGCCCCCCCTCCTGAGACATGCCCTACACGGGCATCCCCCTTTTCAGCAAGCCTGGTTGGCTCGGGTGCCCCTTGCCCGTTCCAGACCGACTCCTCAAAAACCTCCCTCTCCTCGGTTCCAGGCAGTCGTGGGCCAAACGTCGGATTTGCACTGGCCGGAGCCTTGCCAAAAACTTCCCTCCCTTCGGTTCCAGACAGTCCCAGCAGGACCGCTAAAACCACTCCAATCTGCAAAATCCACCTGATTATCCTCGTTCTACTTGCCGAAAAATGAAGAGATTGCATCGTCGTT
>JBPOIK010000052.1:0-6151 GCA_052034525.1 Planctomycetota bacterium | reverse complement strand
AAAGGGGGTGGCCAGGTTGTTGTTGTATGTCTTGCCGTACCGGGGCCGGCCGTCGGCGTCGTACTCGGTGTCCGCCACGCGGTCGACGGCCGGGTCCGCCTGCGCCGCGCCGGCCGGGGAGGCCGGGTCGGCCAGCACGGCCGCGCGCGTCTGGCGTCCGGCGTTGTCGTGCGCGAAAACGGAGGTGAGCTCGGAGATTCCGTCGGCGGCGAACGCCGTTGCGCGCAGCAGGTTGCCGCGGGAGTCATATGCCATCCGGCGATAGTGACGAGCCCCGTCGTGGTCCGGCGGGTCCGTGATCCGGACGGTCCGGCCCAGAGCGTCGTACTGCATGTCGCGGACGGCCCAGGCGGAGCCGCTCAGACGGTCCTGCTGTTGCGTGACGTTGCCCCGCCCATCGCGCTGGGCCAGCCAGGTCTCAGACAGCAGCGTCGTATTTGCGTATCCCCGGACGAACTCCACGCGGTTGGCCGAATCGAATACGGTCTGGACGACGAGGTCGGCAACGGTTTCGTCGCCGAGCGTGGCCTCCGCGATGACGTTGCCGGCCCAGTCGAACTGGCGTTGGGTCACCATGTCCGCCGGGCCGTCCTGCCCGGCCGCCAGCCGTTGGCGCGACTCGTAGTTGAACCCGCCCTCGTCGTACCGGGCGGTGGCGTCCGACAGCACGCCGTGTCCGGCGTCTGTCACATAGGTCCGCGTCACGTTGTTTGCGGGGTCGTATTCGTAGGTGGTCGTGACGAGGTAGCCGCCGTCGGTGCCGGGATGCCGGCGGGAGTGTTTGAGCCGGCCGAAGCTGTCGTACACGCGTTCGAAATGCGGACCGGCCGGATGGGTCGGCGGCCAGGTGAACCGCAGGCGGCCCATCTGGTCGTATTCGAACGACGCGGTCAGATTCGTGTCCGGCGTTTGGTTCCACGCCAGCGGCGTCCGCGTCGCCGGCAGTCCCCGGCCATCGTACGTGTACGCCGTGCCGCGGCCGGAGGTGTCGTATTCCCTCTCGATCTCGCCCAGCCAGTTGTAGTCTGTGTGGTATTCCTGTCCGATCCCCCCCGGATCGACCACGCGCCGCACGATGCGGCCCAGTTCGTCCGACGTATAGCTCGTGACCAGGGTCGCCGGCGTCAGGGCGTTGCCGGCCTGGTCTTTGTTCTCGACGGTCCGGGCCGTCAGGTACCCGCGACTGTCGTAGGTGTTAACGGTGCGGTAGACGGGTCCGGCGGGGTCCGCGCAGGGCGCCGCCGGGGAGCCGGCGTTCGCGTTGAGGAACCGCTCCACCACCGCCGGCCGGCCGTCGTCGTCAAAACGGGTGCGTGTCCAGTATCCGTCGGCATCGACCGTAATGCGGTCCTGCGTGGGCGCGGCGTCGCAATAGAGGTATTGCGTGGTCAGGTTCAGGCCGAACGGGTCTAAGACTGTCGACGTGCGCCGCAACAGGGAATCGTAGGTGAACCGGACCGTTCGATAATCCCACGTGTCGCATATCGTATCCACGTACTCCAGGACGCGTTTCGTCGGATGGTAGGTGTACCACGTTTCCGGGATGCGCGTGCCGGAATAGCCGCTGACAATCGTGGGCCCGGTCACCGTGAACAGTTGGTTGCCGATCTCGCCCTTCAGGCCGTCGTAATTCTCGTCCTGCCCGCCGTTCTCATAGTCGTAGTTCACCTGCGATACGGCCCCGCGGCCGTCCCGACTGGCGATGATCCGCGGCAGGTAGAATAGTCTGGGCGGCGATGCGCCGTAGAGGAACTCGTAGTCCACGTCGAACGTCGTGAGCGAGTCGCCCCCTTTTGTCTGCGTCGCCTTGCGCCGCAGACCCAGCTCGATGTACGGCGTCCCGGACGGCCGATCGTAGGCGTACGTGATCGTGGACTGGTCCGGGAGCGTCACCGTCTGGATGGCGTTCACCTTCATCGACATGCTGTAGGCGTACGACGTGGTGAACTGCGCACCCAGCCCGGCGGGCTGGTCATACGTCGTGACGCCGGCCAGACGCGAACGCAACGTGCCGTCGTAGGCGAAGCCGGTCAGTCGATAGTCGTTCGCTCCCGGGCCGAAGTAGTCCCGGCGCGCGCGAAGCTCGCCGTCCTTGACGTGCTGGGCGACCCGGCGAAGCTGGCCGTCGTTGAAGTGCCATTCCTGGGCGAGGTCGCCGTCGGCGTTGTACGCGAATCCGTACAGAATGTCTCCAACGTTTTCCCCGTTGCCGGGCGAAAGGCCGACCTGGGTGATGCGGTTCCGGATCGCTTCATTTGCCCAATCGCCGTAGGCGAAGTACCGCGCCCCCTTGCCGCTGCCCGGAACGATCCCGACGACCCGACCATGCGGATCGCTTTGAACGGTCCAGCTCCGGCCATCCGATGTCGTGATGCTCGTGACGGCCGCCGAACCGGGTGCACGGCCCAACTCGATCCAGTGGCCTGGCCCGTCCTCGATTCTCTCGATTCGCTTGCGTTGTGGCAGCGGGTTGGCATCGCAAAGGTAGCGAACGCCGGCGGCGTGGCCCGGCCCAAACCCCAGCGGACAGCGGTACTGTATCGGGGCCAGTTGCTCGAAGTCCGGGGAGGGCTGGCCGGCCGGAGGATTGGGATGCGCGAGCCGCAAGGGAGCGTGCCAACGGGTGCCGTCGGGGCCGTACACGTCATCGCCCGCGTCGACGGCGGCGTGGAATCCCAGGAGGTGTCCCGGACACGGGGTGCCGTAGGGCGTTCCACTGGCCGCACTCTTGGTGTACACCGGATCGTTCAGGCGAAATTGCTCGTCGTACGGGATGAACGTCTCTTCCACGCCACCGGGAAAGAGAACTCGGCATTGGTAGAAGTCCGCGCCGTACTTTGTGCGACGAATGTATGCCTGGCCGATTTTTCCCGCCGGCACCCCGCTCCGGAGCGTGAACGACGCCGCGCCGGCGCTCACGTCCAGCAGCGGAACGCCCGTCAGAAACGCCTGGCTCTCCCCTTCGATGCCCAGGTGCTCGGCCGTGAATGGCTCGACGCACACCTGGTACGTATCCCACCGGGAGTCGGCTCCGCAGGCGTCGCCATACGACACGTGGACGACGAAACACCGCGGAGCGAGCGTCTTGGTCGCCACGGTACGGAAGGAGAATCGCCAGGGCCATGGCTCCTGCGAATCGGGCATCACGCCGGCCGCCAACTCATACGAAATGTGCTCAGTCAGATCGATTTCGGAATCGCTGCCGTCGACGCCGCAATACATGCGAAGCACGCTGCGATCCCACGCCTCGCCCTGGGAAAGGTCTACCCAGACCCGGATCGCCTGCGATTCGGGCAGCGCAGCGCTCGGGGCCTTCGGGAAGGCGGCGTTCAGGATCTCGCCGTGCGGCAGGTCCATCGAGGCGGCCCGCAGCGAGTGGATCGAACCCGTGTAGGGAGCGTGGAGCCTCGTTCGCTCCACCACGGTCACAAACACGGTGTCGGATACCTCGACGCCGGCGGAGGGGCCCGCACCCGCCCACGTGAACGTGAGCCCGGTCCGCGGCCCGGCGGCAAGCCCCTCGATCCAGAGATGGACGATGCCCGTGCCGGAATTGTAGTACGGGAGGTCGTCCACCTCATAGACGCCGCCCGGCGTCAGTCGATCGTTTTCACCGGAACGGGCTTCGTGGCCCGGCCGGGCCCAGACGGCCACGGTGGCGGGCTGCGCCTTCCCGTTCCACGAGTAGGCGAACCGGAGCGTCGATCCGGTGCGGTCGCCCTTCGGCAGTTCCAGGACGACCCGGACGAAATCGTCCTCCTGGGCATTGATGTCGTCGTCCGTCGCCTCCACTCCGTCACGGTCAAACCCGTCGTCCCAGTCCGGTATGCCGTCGCCGTCGTCGTCGTCGTCGTTCAGCGGGACAAGCCGGCCGGGGTATGTCGGATCATCCTCGATCTGGTCTTCGTAATCCGTGCGTCCGGGCGGAAAGTCATAGACGGTGGACGTGTTGTCGCTGTCAACGTCCACGTCGAGCGTGACCACGGTCAGCTTGAGCGTGTCCGCGCAGGCGTCGCCGACGGGAGGCTCGTACCACAGCTCCAGCTCGACGTCACGCGGGGCGGCGCTGCGTTTGACCCCTTCCACGAAGAGCGTTGTGGGGTTGGTGAATGTGCCCGGGGGCCACGTTTTCGGCAAGGCCATCTTCACGAGCGTATTGCTGCCGGGAGGGACATTCTGGTACACCTTGATCTTGTCCTGCCCGGCCGGGTTTTCCAGGCGGACGGTCCCGGCGGGCTGGTACCCGTGAACGGTGAGCGTGAGCGTCTTGATATCATTCTCGCCATCCACGCGGCGGCCAAGCGATTCGGTCTGTTCGAGGTCGGGCTGGCAGTTTCGATCGTCATCATCGTCGTTCAGGGCCAACAGGCCCCCGGGGGTCTCTTCGTCCTCCTCGGCCAGCGTCCCGAATTGGACGTCCGGGCCGACGACGCACACGGTCAGCTCCTTGTAACACTTCCAGTCGCCGGCGCCTCTTGCTTTCAGCGTGACGGCGTAGTCGCCGAGCGGCGCATCAGGGTCCACCGAGATGGTAATGGTCGTGTTTCCGCCGGGACACGTAACCGTTCCGGACGTAACGTGCAGAAACTCCGGAAGCTCCAGAGCGGCGCTCACCGTGGCCCGCTCGCCGTCGCAGGGACAGGTCACCCCCAATTCAACCTGGGTCGACGCGCCGGGGCACAGCGAGACCTGCGTCGGCCCATTGATTGCGCACGTGTCGTCCGCGCACGTGCCGTCGTCGCAGCAGGCATCGTCTGCCTCGCAGCAGGAACCCCGACAGCACTTGGGACTGGCAGACGAGCAACAGTATGTGGGGAACACCGAACCGTCGTCACAGCAGGTTCCTTCCGCCTCGCAGCAGGAACCGTGACAGCATTGCGGCTTCTCGGGCCAGCAGCAGTAACCTGGGTAAGCCGGGTCCGGACGATCATGGCAGCAGGTCTCTTCCGTTTTGCAGCAGGCCCCGTGGCAGCATTGGGGGTACGCGGAGTTGCAGCAGTAGCCGGGTTGCTCCGGATTCGAACCGTCGTCGCAGCATATCTCCTCGGGCCGGCAGCAGACGCCATAACAGCAGACAGGCTTCTCGGGCCAGCAGCAGTAACCTTCGTAAGCCGGGTCCGGATGGTCGTCGCAGCACGTGTCCTCGGGCCAGCAGCAGGCGCCGTGACAGCACCCGGGGGCGTACATAGAGCAACAGTAGCCGGGGTATTCTGCGTCGGGGCCGTCGCCGCAGCAGATGTCGTTCAGTGCGCAACACGTTGTGTTGTTGCAGCATTCGCTATAGCCCGACTCGCAGCAACGCTTATGATGCGGATTCCCGCAGCACTCCTGGTCGCAGCACACGTCGCCGAGCGAGGGCACACCGGTCGAGCAGACGTCAACGCTGCCCGGCGGACAGCACATCTGGCGATCCGTATCTGGGATATCGAGGCACATTGGGTACGCAGCGTAGCAGCAGAATTGGTCTCCAGGAGGACCGCAACACACACCGGTTTCGCAACAGACGCTGTACGGATTCCCCCACGAGGTACCGCCGATGCAAACAGTGCTCTGCAGACCCTCGCAACACAGGTGTTCGCCCTCGACCAAGGGATCATCCAGGCACTGGTGGGTCGCATCCGGGCAGCAGTCTCCGGGCCACCATTGGCTCTTGCAGCACGTCTGCCCTTCTGAACACCACCAGTTCGAATCCTCGTCGCAGCACGTGGCATCCGGCGGCATGCCCAAATAACCACAGCAAACCCAATTCTCGGGCCTGCATCCGTACAAATCGCCACACCACGATGTCTTGTAGTGACAACAACCTTCACAACAACAATGTCCGCAGCCATCAACGGTATTGAGGCAACACGTAAGACCCCTGCTCCCACAATCGAGGTACTCACACACCGCGGGGTCACCGCTGGGGAAGCAGCCCTCACACAAGCGATCCTGGGCCAGCGCGTGGAAGCCGGAAAAAAGTGTCGGCAGGATCATAATGCAAAGCAGGGTCCCTTTCACGAAATACCGACAAGCACGGAAGTGTGAGGTAGTCTCACTTCCTGTGGAATTTGAAAAGGCGAGGGGCATCCTCCATAAGTGTTTTTTGCGAAAGCACTTTGAAAGGAGGAGCCCCCATGGGCAATACAACCGATCGAGGCAGGAAGATCAA
>JBPOIK010000029.1:0-3438 GCA_052034525.1 Planctomycetota bacterium | reverse complement strand
CGTCCAGCCTCGATCTCCGGCTGCAAGTCGGCACTCAGCGGCCGCAAGGCGGAGCGGGGCACGCGCACTACCGCGTCCTGGTTCGGCAACCAGACACGGCACACCGTCTGCCCCCACAAGGTCTGTTCTTCGATGACCTTGCCGGCGCTGTTGTGACCGGTGATATATTCCAAAAGCGACTCCATCCGCTAATTACCTTCTACCTTGATCTGTTGCCTGCTGAATCTGAATCGCAGGTGCAATGCGAGTTCTGATTTCGTTGTAAACAGCGATATCGAGGCCCTCGGCTACCTCCAGCGACACGGCCAAACCATACGCGACAGGGCTCTGGAATTTTCCAGCGTCCTCACGGCAGTTCACTTTGATTTCGATAACTTCCCCGTCGATGAACGGCACCGCCCTCTGGCCTTCGAAAACTTCGTGCTGGACTGTTCCGCGCCGCACTGCTCGCCAGCCGTCAGTCCCGCTGCAGCTTTCTTTTCTATCTTTGGCTGGCACAACTCCGCCTACCTCGAACCACAGGCTTGATGTTCTGTACTTTTGCGTTCCTGCAGAAATTGGTGAAATCCATGCCATGGTTACGGTCAGGCGTCGCCATTCAGGCCGGGAGCCCAGAGAAGGCGGAAGCGGCAATCTGAAAACATGGGCTTCACCATCCAAAAGTTGCCCAAAGCCCAACAAGGAGGCTCTCTGCTCTGTACAATCCAGAACGCGATCTACCTGTGGAACCCCATAGCCCATCCATCTGCTAACAAGTCCACTGATCTGTCGATTATTCTCTGGCGTGCGCAGAAGTTCGCCGATTTGAGTGCCAATATCTCCCCACGCGCATCCATGAACCAGCATGGCCTTCAACAAGGGCGCTTCACATGCACGCGCATCAACATCTGTAGCCTGCTCAGCGAATATTTGCTGAAGCGAGTCGTAACAAATACCGGCCGCACGACTCATCAAAGCAGCGGCATTGCTTGTTCCACAGGAATAGGCAATACCATCGAGACTCCCAGATTGCCGGGCAGGAATAGCCGTTTTGTTTCCTGGCGGAGTATTGCGAATTGATGGTTCGACCGGCTTTATGACATAGTTATCTCGCCGTGAAGACCGGAGATCTTCCTGGTACAGGACCCTGCCTCCCGGGAAGACGATATCCGGCTTAATCGCCCTTCGATAACCACTACCGAATGCTGAAACCGGGCTCGGCAAGAACTGCAGAAACGGGTTGAATCTGTTATTGACCACCCCAAATTGAGATGAATCGTATTGAACTGAACCAATCGTCAGCCCGTTGATACTTTCGGCTGGAGAAAGAAGCTTTCGATTCCTGGCATCAGAAAAAAGTGCTTTAACAACAGTGGTTTCTTGTTCTTGGGGATCTGAAGATTCAAATTCAGTCCGCGAAATCCCGAGTTGTATAGCGTCTGACTGATTCCCAGCACTTACAATAAAAAGCACACCATAGGTCAGGCTGAGCCAATCCAGTAGCCTTGCTACAGGGCTCATGGACTGCAGGAACTGTCTGTAGGGATCACCAATCGATAAATTGATCACCCTTACAGAAGGGGCCACCGGGCCTTCTGTACCATCACCTTCAAATAGCCTTTTCACAGATCGGTGAATCAGGTCCACTAGCAGGACATCATCCGGAATGTGTTCACGGCGAGGTGTTCGAAAATCATTTGGAATCGGCTGCATAATCGGGCGCACATACACTGGTCGCCGTAATGGCCGCAGCCCATCATTAAGGTCGCCGTGGACGATCAGAGACGCCATCGATGTGCCATGCACACGCTCATTGGCGTTATAGCTGTTTTCTACATCGTCTGGGTCGTCGACGAGTAGTCTTCCATTCAGAAGTCGATGATTCGCCAATGGGAGCCCATCCAAGACCGCAATTACCGGCTCTCCATCCGGCAGCGAATGTTCTTCAAGGTCGGAATAAACTGCCTCGTCTTCGAGAAGGCCATCGCCAGCAAGCATCTGCCCGACAGGCCGAAAGAACATGACACTGTCACATTTCACCAGCTCCGTATTCGGATTATCGACAACGGCCTGGATGGCATTGGCTGGCAACTCGGCCAAAATGCCATGATAGGCAATACCATCATGCAGTGACTCAGCCAAAACCTGCCCGCCAAGCTGCTGAATCAGGTTTGTAACGATTGCTGAGCCTTGCCGTCTCTTCTCTTCACTGTTTCGATACCAAAGCTCGACTTCAAACCGGATAAGCCTGCCGCCATCATGCTCCAGATCTTCTCGCCAGGCATCAATCACCCCGGTTTCCAGAAGCCTATCTTTGACGTCCCACCGGCGAATGTCCTTCAAGCACAGAAAGACATCACGAAACTTTGTGAGCCCGCCAGCGAATTTTTGTTTTGGGTCGTCCTGGTCCGTATATCGACGCCACATGGAGAGCATCTCATCGAGAGCTCTCTGATTGGTCATAATCATATACAGGCGGCCACTCAGCGCTTTCTCCGGATGTTTTTCATCGAAGAAGTCCTGATCAGGACCTATTTCATCAATCTCAAATTCACCAATCCACTCAAAGCCATCGATACGCTTCACAGCATTGGCGAAATCTTCCACGCTCCCGATGGTTTCCATCACAAGGACCTGTTCAGGGTCTATTCCTGTCACAGCTTGCTGGAACTCGATGTTTCGAGCGCGAACAGCTTCTTGTAGCTGAGTAAATTTTGGAGCCAGCCTTTCCCCTTGCCGAAAATGTGTTGGCAGATGCGGACGACCACCTCCGCCGCCAAGATTCGACTTCGAAGTAACCTCAGGCGTCGGAAAAAGGAGTAGTGGGCGTTCAGGCATCCTTCACCTCCGGTTCGTCCTGTTGAGCCACGGTGACTGATCGGGCGGACCAGCTCTGGAGGGTTTTGGACACGATATCCTTCATGTCTGCATTCGGTTGTTCTAGCACATACTGACGGAACACGGTCGTGCCGAACTCTTCGACTTCCGCGAAATTCGACCCCTGGAGACGTTTTGCCAAAGTGCCCGCAGCATATCCCAGGGGAATCTTGATCCGGCGTTCGAACTTTTCGAACCACTCTGTCAGGCGAGCACGGGTCGGGCCGGGCAGTGTCATGCGGACCTGGAAGCGCCGCCATACAGCCCGGTCCAGTAGTTCGGCATGATTGGTTGCCCCAATGACCATGACATGGCTCGGCAGGTTGTCGATCTGCATGAGCAGCGAACTCACCACGCGCTTGATCTCACCGGTCTCGTGCAGATCGCCGCGTTCCTTCCCGAGGGTTTCAAACTCGTCGAAAAAGAGGACGCATTTCCGGGTGGAAGCATACTCGAACAGTTTCTTCAGGCGGACAGCGGTCTCGCCCAGGTATGTACCTACGACGCTCTCATAACGAACCACAAGCAGTGGGACCACCAGTGCTTCTGCAATGGCCTCGGCCAACGACGTCTTGCCATTGC
>JBPOIK010000182.1:0-7704 GCA_052034525.1 Planctomycetota bacterium | reverse complement strand
GTACCCTTCGTCGCCCAGCTCCGGCGGCGCCGCCTGGGTAGTCAGCAGCACCGCCTCCGCAACCGGCGCCGCCGGGTCCGATTCGATGACCTTCCACGTCAGTCCCGTGCTTCGAGAAAACGTGTCTGCCAGATACCGGCCCACGCGCAACCCGTCGGGCAGGTCCTTCTCGACTACGATCGGCGTCTGCTGGCTCAGCGAGAACGATCCCGGCCGGGCCTCCAGGCGCACCGGCTGCGGAATGATGGACACCCCCGGCGCCGGCGGCGCCTGCCCCTGGACCAAAGGCCCGGATGCCATGCCAATCAGGATCGTCAACACGGACGCACTCGCGGTTCTCATGAGTCTGCACCTCCTCCAAAAAAACCTCGCAACCCGCGGAGCATAGCAGAAACCGGCGACAGATGTCACGCCGGCCCCGTTCGCCGCCGCGCACTCAAGAGATGACACCGCCGCTCGGCCGGATCGGCGTTACGCCTCCGGCTCCGCGTCTCGTGTTGATGCGGGTGGAGCCTGGTCTTGGGGTCGCTCGCGGGCGGGCAATTCGGCCGCTTCCTCGACGACCGGCCGGCCCTCGAACTCCCGAAGAATCGCCGCTTCTTCATCGCTGGTCGAAAGGCCCGCTCCGACGACCGGTTCCGACGCCCACTCCGCCTGCGCCTGAAGGTTTTCGAGCAGCGCCTGGGCGTCGGTCGCGTGGCGAGTCAGCTCTGCTTCGCCCGGGAGCTGCACCTGCCGGCCCTGCTGGAGCAGCGTGAGGTGGTGGATGTGCGTACTGAGGATGTCGATCTGTGACCCGATAACGCCGGCCAGCGCGACGTGCAATCCATGCTCCCGGCGCACCTGAGCCAGCGAGCCGGCCAGTCGACGCCGGATCGAATCGGCCGTCGCGGCCCGGCCCTCGGCCAGCAATTCCGCTTCGCGCTGTTCGAGCCGGCCCATGTCGCGAAAAACCTCGTCGCGTTGCCGCATCAGGGCCGCCCGCTGCTCGGCCAGATCGGCCAGCCGAACGGCGTTCGCGGCGTCCTCCGCGAAAAGCGCGCGAATCCGCGTGACGATCCCGAGGGTGTCGGCCGCCCGGGGCATGGCCGGAGTGTCGCCGTGCAGTCGGACGTCGTTGCCGGACCGCTCGAGGCGCAGGCGCGGGTGAGTCCGGGCCGCCTCCTCGAAAACACCGATCACCAACTCGACGGGAAGCCGCCTCTGCGAAGCGACAGACGCAGCGCTGACCGAGGCCGGCTGTTCGATCCCCATCTGGTCGATGATTTCCGTCCGAATCCGCTCGAAGGCCCGACTGGCGTCGGAAGGGTCGAACAAGGCCCGCGTGGATTCATCGATCCGACCGGCGGACGGGTCCACCCGCCAGCCTCCTTCGGCGTCCGGTGCGATCAGGACGAGCGTGACGTTGGGCAGTTCCAGCCCAGCCCGGTACACGGCGTCGGTGAATCCGCTCGGGCCGCACACGCCGATAAGGTGCGGCACCTCCGGATCGACGACCAGATCGCGGACATGATCCACCAGCTCGCCCAACTCGACCGGCGGCAGATCGCCTCCCGACGCCCCCGTGCCGGCATCCGGCGGTATCAGCACGGACGCAACCGTCACGCCGCTGCGCCGTCGCCGCACCCACCCGCGGCGCACGAAATGCTGGAAGACCAGTCGTCGTCCGGCGGGCATTGATGGTGAAAGGGCATCCTCGGAAGGGCCGCGCGTTGGCGGCCGCTCGCGCCACGCAATGGCGGTACGGCCACGGTCCGGAGCCCTTTTGAGGTTGAACTCCACCCCGGCCAGGAATTCCGCCTCGATTTGCCGCGCCCGCCCCACGTCCATCACGGAACCTTCCCGAAATCACCCGGGAAACCCACGTGCTTCACTGCGCGGATTCTACCGCGCGGTCCGGCCAACGCGATCCGCCGCATTCTTGCAGCGCGGGCGGAGGGAAACCGGATCAACGCCGCCCGTAAACTCCTGCGCCAGGATGAAAAAGTCGCGCACGTCCACGGCGCAATTCATGAATGTACAACGCAAGCCGGGCCGCGGTTCGGTCGGGTTGTGATCCGCTCGACCCCTATGGTTCCGATGCGAAAGAGGCCTGGGGTTCCAAGTCGCCCGCGCTGTCCTGTCCAGACGCCAGCAACTCGTTCAGGGTGTATCGCGACCCGCATTCGGGACACCGGGCCTCATGCAGGCCGGTCATGTTGTAGCCGCAATTCGGGCAGGTCACCGCGCCGACGGCGATGCTTCTGAGCCGCGCCACCCGCTCCGGAGCGGTCTCACGCCAGAGCAGAACGGTGCTGGGAATCCACATGGCGAACCAGAACATCCCGCCGAAGAAAACGCCCAGGAACGCTTCACCTGTGATGGCAGCTATCCCAAGCCCCAGAATGCCACCGACGCCGAGAGACCAGAAGACAGACGCACACGTCAGCAATCGGCGCCGCCTGCTCCAGATCACCTGTCCGTGCCAGATGGCGATCCAGGCGATGACGAACAGCAAGGCCGTGACGCTCAGCGCCACGGCGAACACAACAGGGAGCATAGAGTACGACAAAACTGATAACAGAACCTGGAACAAGGCCATCGAGAAAATGGGGGCGGCCAGCACCGCCGAAAACGCCAGCACCAAGCGAGCGAGGAGTCGTGTCATATGCCTGCTCCGCGCAACCCTGTCCCGCCCTCTTGAGCGAACAGCCTGATCCGTCGTTTGACCCGCCTGCGACGTCAGCCCGCCAGCAGCTCTTTCAGCTTCGTCTGGCTGGCGGCGAGAACCTCGTCGTGCAGGCTGTGCCCGTGCGCATCCATGGTCACCACGCAGGGGAAATCCTCCACGCGGATCATCCACAACGCTTCCGGCACGCCGAACTCCAGCTTATACACCTCGACGACTTCCTTGACGCTTTCGGCGATGAGCGTGGCCGCCCCACCGATGGCGTGCAGATAGGCGGCGCCGTATTGCCGGCAGCCGGCCAGCGTCTTGGGACCCATGCCGCCCTTGCCGATCACGGCCCGCACGCCGAAATGCCCGATAACGTCCGCCTGGTACGGCTCTTCGCGGATGCTGGTCGTCGGGCCGGCGGCGACGAACTCGTACTTGCCGTCGTCGCGCTTCCGCACGACGGGTCCACAATGGTAGATGGCCGAGCCCGCCAGACCCTTCTTGAGTATGTCGTACATGGCCTGTTCGCCGGCCGGGCAGGGCCCCTTGACGAAGTTTTCGACCATGTACTTATGCGCCGCGTCTCGACCGGTGAAAATGACGCCGGACAGTGTAACCGACTCGCCGACTTTCAGGGCGCGAATCTGGTCTTCCGAGATGGGCACGGTCAATCGGTTGGACATGTTCAGAGTCCCGTTTCTGGAGTCCGTGGAATTCCAGGCGCCGCGACCATCCCGTTCCGGACGGATGGATGCGTCGAGCAGCCGCCAGCGTTAAGCTGTCCGCGAGTTCGTCCCGCCGCAGCGTTTCTTATCTTCGCCGGTCTTGCCCTTTCCGTAAAGACCACCCGCAACCCTGCGAAACCCTCACCGATCCACGCCCGCGTCGCCGTCGCCGATCCGCGTCAACAGGTCCAAGGAGGAACAAGCCGACCGTTCGTTCGGTCCATCCTCCGATTTGGACCGCCTTGGCCTTGGCGCATTCATCAGGCTGTCGCTACGGAAGCGACCGCGGATTCCGAACTGGTGCGGCCAGTCTGGGGCCGCGAATCCAGCAGTCTGCTTGACTAAGACGCGAAAACCCGCCGATATAAGGGCGAGCCCTTATGTACTGCCGATTGTATCCGGAGGGGGCGTTGGTTACACTGAAGTGACATAAAGGCGTCCGACCATGCTGCCTGAGAGCCGAGGTAGCCGATCGGAATGACCAGATCCAAGTGCTCGAATCGGGAGATGTATGAAGATGTATAAAACACAACGCAGCATTCGCAGCGGATTCACGCTGATTGAACTGCTCGTGGTGGTGTCGATTATCGCGTTGTTGCTGGCCATTCTGCTGCCCTCGTTGGCCAAGGCTCGTGCGCAAACAAAGGCCTTGGTAGGTCAGACGCGAATGCGGGAGGTTGCGCGAGGCAGCTTCTGCTACTACGCGGAGTACGGTCGATTACCGCCGACGCTGACGAACTTCGTCGGCGCGGGGTTGAACTGGAAGGGGGGAATGGACTGGCTGGGCGTGGGTGACCACGCCGGTGGGCCGGGGATCACCTGGGGGGATCCCAACGACCCGCAGACCGGGGACCCCAAAGGGCTGGCCGCGGCACCGCGCTTTGGCAGAATCTGGGAGTACATCAAGGATGAGAAGGTCTTTCTCTGCCCCGAGGACAAGCCGGGAATGTCCGGCGGGAGCAAGCTGCTGGGCGGCGGCGGCAACGGGAAGTTCAGCTTCACCATGTTCTCCAACCTGGGACTGGCCGATCCGGAGCAGATTCCGGTTGAGGGCATCAAGCAGGCTGGAGGATCCCGATCCGGCCCGAAGGAAATCAAACGGGCCAAGCGAAACATGGCGAATATCCCTTTGTTTGTCGAAGAGCACCCCGATGGAATCGGGATGAATGGCGAGCACGTCGAGGGCAATTTCAATTTCGGGACCGACTATGTCGTCGGGCGGCATCCGCCGTTCGGAAGACGCCTGGCCCGGATCGACGGTCAGTTGACCAGTGTGCGACAAGGCAGTACGCACATCGCGTTTGTGGACAATCATGTGGAAGCGGTGCCCATCAACTTCGGATTGACGGAAAGCGACGTCAAACCCTCGTCGGTCGGAGGTCAGGGCCTCGCTGGGATCCCTTACACCGCCAAGGGGCTGTTGTATCACTACGGAATCAAGTACGAAGAGAAGTACGTTCCGTAGAGTGCCTGCTGCCCGGTGGTGACTGCCGGAGGGAATGGTTCGCGGCGGGAAAGAAGAATCACGTCTACGATGCTGCGTGAGTGTTCCGCACCGACGTCACGAGCGGCGCACGTGTGCGCCGGCTCATCGCGAAATGGTAGGAGTACAGGAGGTCAAGAAAGTGGTACTGAAAAATCGACTGCTGATGTGGGCAGCGTGCGGAGTGATGTTGTGCTCCGCCACCGCCCTGGCGCAATTCTCCGAAACGATCACCGGGTTTGAGACGAATCGGGAAGGTGAGCCGCTGGCGGCCCAGCCCGTGTCCTTCGGCGACCTGTACGTGGTGATGTTCCAGGATCCGCGGGAGGCGGACGTCACGGCCGACAACATTCTCCCCGACACGTCCGAAACGCCGCTGCCCTCCAGCGAAGAGTCCTTCGTCGCGGATTTCACGGGCGACGGCTTCTACGGCGCCGGCGGATCTCAGCAGAGTCTGGATATCCGCTTCCAGTGGAAGAACCCCGACGACGCCAACCGTTGGGTGCTGGTGGAGACATTTCAGTCGCCGCTGCTGGGCGATCCGTCGCTCCATCTGAATGGTGTGGTCTCGCTGAAATTCAACTTCCCGTATTACACCGATGAGTTTCCGGAACTGATCTACACTCAGAAGGTCGGCGTGGCCCTGCTCATCCGGGAAACCGGCAAGCGCATTCCGCAGGGGTTTCGCGACAGCTACCCCGGCGCCCTGGAGTTCGTGGGCGTCACTTCGGTGGCGGACGCGGATACGGCCTACCCGATTCCCGTCCCGGCCACCTACATCAACGCCCCGACCATGAGTGGTGACAACGGCTGGGTGAGCCTCACTTTCGACTTGGACGCCCTGCAGGCGGCCGGGCAGGTCATCGGCTGGACGGCCGAGGGCGGTGACGGCGTACTGGACGCGACCGGCGCCGGAGACGGCGTGAACCGCGGCGTGCTTGCCGGGCTGGTGATCACTGTGGATCCCACGGACACCACCTCGCAATACGTCGAAGTGATGCTGGACGACATCGTCTTCGACGCGCCGGTGGTGGACCCGACGTATCCGCCCGCCATCAGCACGCCCGTGATCGCCATGGACACCTCGGTGCGGGTAAAAAACGTGCTCTCCTCGGCGACCCAGGTGCGCCTGGAGATTGACCGGTCCGACGAAGACAACGAAGACCCCTTCACGGCAGAC
Source organism: Planctomycetota bacterium (assembly GCA_052034525.1). GTDB lineage: Bacteria > Planctomycetota > Phycisphaerae > UBA1845 > UBA1845 > JAFGJQ01. The sequence goes on along the minus strand of JBPOIK010000182.1, from coordinate 1,660 downwards.
GAGACATACTACCTGAATCCGGCGGGCGCCCTGTACGTGGATTTCACCGTGCCCACCCTGGCCGTCGGAGACCGGCTGCGAGCCAGTCAGACCAACCCCTCCGGCACAAGCGGTTACTCACTGGAGGTCAGGGTGAATCCGCCCGCGGCGTTCACGCTCACCCTGTCGCTGGATGAGGATGGGAACTTCGGCGCCGCCCCGGCAGACTTTGAGTTCGTCGGCGCCGCCTCCGCGATTAACGGTGCGCCGCAGGGCAAGCCCATCTTCCGGCGGAACGGGGTCTGGCAGAATGTGGAATTCTCGCTGATTCCGGGGGCGGAGCCCGTCATCGATTTCGCGGGCGGCAACGGCCAGCTTGAGCCGGACGGCGGATTGTACAACATCGATGCCTTATTCATGAGCATCGACGTGACGGACCCGCAGGCCGGCCCACATGACGTCTTCATTGATCACATATACGTGATCGACGCCGACGACAACGAAATCCTGATCAACGACGCAGAGGCAATAAACCCGTTCCCCAGTTTCCGCGGGCAAAGTACGCCGACGGTGTCGCAAAGCAGTATTATCTCCGGAATCGCCTGCTTCGACGGCCAGAGGTCCAACCGGATCCAGTGGGAGTGGGTGAACAACAACACGGACAACACGATCGGAGTATACCGGCCGCGAGTGGCGTTTGCGGACTCCGCCAAGGCCGTCGGCCTCTGGCTGCTCGTCGAAGACCCCAGAACCAGCAGCCTTCCCCTGCCGGTCGTCGGAAAGCCGATCGTCGGCAACGCACCAGCGGTCGAGGTCAGTAACATCGATCCGACCGCCACCCAGGTGACGCTGCTGGTCAACGGCAACGTCGCCGGCAGCGTCGCCGGCGGTTCAGAGACAGTCAGCATCGTGCCGGGCGTGGCACTGCAGTTGGGCGACTCCGTCTCCGCGCGCTACACAACGTCGGCGAGCGAAACCAGCGACATGGCCTACCCCGTGGTCGTCAGCGTCCCGGCCAAGCCCACCGTGCAGGGACCGCTGGTCCAGGGCATGACCTCCGTCGAGGTGACGGGGATTCTGAACTCGGCCAACGCCATGGCGACCCTGGTCACCCTGTACGAGGGAGACAATGTCATCGGAACCAAGGATCCCCAGGGAGCGGATTCGGTGGTGTTTGACAATCTCTCTCCGGCGCTGATGTTCGGCCAGGAGATCCGCGCAACGCAGACCGTCAACAGCGCCACAAGTCCGAAGTCCGATCCGGTCACGGTGGCGGTTCCGGCGCCGGTTCTGCCCGGTCCGGTGTCCGTGGGTGACACTTCCGTCAAGGTGGACGCCGTTCATCCGCTGGCCACCCTGGTGACGGCGTACGTGAACGGCACGCCGCATTCGGCCGCGGCGGGAGGGGTGACCACGGTCATGGTGCCCGTCCCCCTGCTGACGGTGGGCGACACCATCCACGCCACGCAGACCATCAGCGGGGTGGAAGGGCCGGCCTCCAACACCCTGGTCGTGGTCCGATCCCTGTGCCTGGTCGATTTCGCGGACGATTTTGACGCGGGCACGTCGGCCGCGGGGTGGACGCTTCGGTCAACCAGCAACGACTACACGGCCAACTTCGCGTTTGATTACAGCACGCGCGGCATCCCCTCGGCGCCCCACTCCGTCGGGGGCAGCACCA
>JBPOIK010000033.1:0-6564 GCA_052034525.1 Planctomycetota bacterium | reverse complement strand
AATACTTTTTGTGACTATGACTTGGCGGATATTTACAAAACATTTATTAAACACGAGAAACCCCCACGTTTTCGTTCGAGATTTGAGCGTAATATAGCTGAATCTATAATGACTGCTGGGTTTGTATATAAATATGAAGAGTTAAGGCTAAAATTTATTCAACCTGCGAAAAAAAGGACATATACTCCGGATTTTGTTCTTCCGAATGGAATAATTGTCGAAGTAAAGGGCTTGTGGAGTAGAGAAGATAGACAAAAGCATTTGTTAATAAAGAGGCAGTATCCTAATCTCGATATTCGCTTTATTTTTTCAAATCCGCAAAATAAACTGTATAAAGGTAGTAAGACTACCTATGCGGATTTCTGTTGTCTTCATGGAATATTATATGCTCAAAAAAACATACCACTTGAATGGCTGGATTAAAGCTTGAATCGAACGTTTTTCCCGACCATCCCCTTCGAGCATCGTTCCGTTCGCCCGAAGGCCGACGCCTCCCCATGTTCCGAACACCTCGTTTTTTCCCATGGTTCGCCGTCTTTGTTGTCTCTGCCGCCGCTTGTTTTAATCTGGTGCAGTCTAAGGAACCTCTGAAAAAAGATGAGTTAGCCTCGCAGAAACCTGATGCATTTGAGCTCAAAGAAGAAGAAAATCCCCTTAATCAGAGTTTTCCTAAGAGCAAGACCTCTTCAGGGGAGCTCATGCTCCCCTGAAGAGAATCCGTTCTGAACGCAATCCCATCCCGCAATTGCATTTCATTCCAACATTGAACCACGGAACAGCCCTCCTGATTCACTTGATTTCAGATTGGAAGCGGCGTCCGCATATATATTCAATCATATATACGCTACCGACTCCAACAGGAACGACGCGCTTAAGGAGTCTGAAGACGTCGCAATCGTCATCCCCTGAGAAGCGTGCTTACCCCCTCGATGCGCCGCCCGACGGGGAGGGGTCGTTCCGAACGCATTCATCTCCTCCCCCTTCCCGCGCGCGAAAAACAGTATCGTCCCCGGCGACATCCCTCGAAAAAAACGAATACCGATACTCATGATTGACGGGCGGGAATCATGGTAATAAACTGTAGAAATGTGAGCATACGGGCGATACCCGTCGAAGGAGGCTTCTTTTCAATGCTTCAAACGTCGAACGCGCAGTATTCCTTCTCCCCCTCGGCGGTGACCGCGCGCATCCAGAAGGGCGGAGCGCTGCTTCCCGACATGCGCGCCGTCGTCTCCCTCTGGGAGGATGGCATGGAGAAGAACGACCCGCTGCCCGCGATAGCCAGAGCGCTCCCGAAGGCGACCATGTCGAGGGTGAAGGACACGTACACGCGCGCCTTCCGCCCGAGGTTTCTTCAGGGTTCCCCCCCGGACGCGTGGAGACTGGCGCGCGTGCTCGAGGAGCGGAATGCAGGACTCGGCGTGCTGCGCTCCTTCTACTACTGGATTACCGCGCGGAGCGAACCCGCGCTCTACGGATTCGTCGCGGAGCGCCTCGTCGCCTCGCATCGCGCCGGAGCGTTCGAAGTCCGGACGGGAGACGCGGCGGAGTGGCTCGACGGAGTCAATTCCCGCGCCGGAAGGGAGTGGACTCCCACCGTGACGCTCAAGACGGCCCGCGGCATACTGGCCGCGCTGAGGGACTTCGGCGTTCTCGAAGGAGGAAGCCGCAAGAGAATAGCTCCGCTTTCGCTGGGCGGCGAGGCGTTTTCGCTCGTCGCCTTCTGTCTGCACGGTCTCGGGTATTCGGGGAGGGCGCTGCTGCGCCACCCCGACTGGAAGCTGTTTCTGCTTGGAGAAACGGGGGTGGAGCACATGTGCCTCGAGGCGCATCAGTACGGGAGGATGAACTTCGAATCGGCGGGAGACATCGTCAGGACGGAGTTCCCCGAAAAAACGTTCCGGGAGTACGCGGATGCCGTCCTTGGCTGATGCTCTCGCCGAGCTGAAGGAGGACCTCGGAAGCCGTCCCGTCCGTATCGCGGCCCACAGCGACATCCCGTTCGCAGTGTTCCGCTACTCTCCCGAGGACGAGTTCGCGCTCCGCAGACACCTTCGCCTGCTGGCCGTAAACCTGAAGAAGGACTGTTCGCGCTCCGTGCTCTTCGTCTCCCTCGCCCGGCTGGTTTGGGAGACGGCCGAACTCTTCGGAATCGACGACCTGTTTCAAACTGAGAGGCTGCGAGGCTTCGACGCCGCGCAGCGACACCTGCAAAGCCTTCTCGTGTCGGAGGACTTCAAGCCCGCCGAGGAGAGCGTTCTCGAAAAGACGGCGTCGCTCGACCCGGAGACCGACTGCGTCTTTCTCGTGCGCGCCGGAGGACTTGCCCCCGCGGTCCTGCGCACGTCCGCTCTTCTCGGAGCCCTCGAAAACAGAACACGGGTTCCCGTAATCCTCTTCTACCCCGGGAGCCTCGAGTTCGGAACGGACCTCCGCTTCTACGACCTCCCCTCGCAGGGAGGTCTCGGAGCGTACAACTACAGAGTGAGAATATACGGAGGTGGGTCGTAGATGGAGAAGATAGGCGGACTGTTCGCGAAACCGGTCGAACGCCATATCGAGGAGGTCATCAAGGTCACCCAGGACGACGAGAAGGCTCTCGCGACCGAGATGGAGGAGTACGTCGCCACGGAATCCATCCGCGACAGGTACGCGGAGGTCTACAAGGAGATAGCCGAAGGCCCCTCCTCGCCGCGGGAGGGTATCGGCATCTGGATATCCGGCTTCTTCGGCTCCGGAAAATCCTCCTTCGCGAAGATTCTCGGATACACGGCGGCGAACAGAAGGATTGGCGACTCGTGCGCGTCCGACCTCTTCAAGAAGACGGCGAACGACCGGCGAATCAGCGACCTCCTCGACTCCATCAACCTGCGCGTCCCGTTCGAATCGGTCATCTTCGACGTCTCGATGGACGCGGGGCGCGCGGGGAACGAACGCCTCACGGAGATACTCTACAAGGCGCTTCTGAAGGCGCTGGACTACGCCGTCGACTTCGACGCCGCGGAGCTGGAGATAGCGCTCGAGGGGGACGGCAGGCTCGAGCGTTTCGAACGCCTCTTCGAGGAGACCATGGGGAAGCCGTGGAGGGTGCGCAGGCAGACCGGCCTCGCGCTCAACGAGGCGAGCGTCGTTTTGAACATGCTCGACCCGAGGACGTTTCCCGCTCCGGATTCGTGGGTCGCCGGAGTCGGGGCCGGACGGGCCGACATCGACCCGAACAGGCTCGCGGCGCGCGCCTTCGAACTCGCGTCCAGAAGGAGGAAGGGGAAGGCGCTTCTCTTCGTCGTCGACGAGGTGGGGCAGTTCGTCTCCAGGAGCGTCGAGAAGATGCTCGACCTCCAGGCGATAATCCAGGCATTCGGAGTGGAGGGGCGCAACCGCACCGAGCGCCGGCAGGCGGTGTCGCCGTTCTGGATAGCCGTCACCGCGCAGGAGAAGCTCAACGAGGTCGTCACGGCGCTCGACTCGAGGAGAATCGAGCTCGCGCGGCTGCAGGACCGCTTCCGCATCAACATCGACCTCAAACAGACCGACATCGCCGAAATCACCGCGCGGCGCGTTCTGGAGAAGAACGCCGAGGGGGAGAGAAAGCTCGGCGCGCTCTTCGACGCCAACGCCGGGCGGATACGCGAGTGCTGCTCCCTCGAACGAACCTCCCGAAACACCGAGATACAGCGGGAGGAGTTCGTTCGTCTCTACCCCTATCTGCCGTATCAAATCGACCTGTGCATCGACATCGTCTCCGGTCTGCGCCTCAAGCGCGGAGCCCAGCGCCACGTCGGCGGAAGCAACAGGACCATCATCAAGCAGGCGCAGCAGATGCTCGTCAACGAAAGGACGAAGCTTGTCGACGCACCGCTTGGAACCCTGGTCACGCTCGACAGGGTCTACGAGCTGCTCGAAGCCGGAAATCTCGTCCCCTCGGAGACGACGAACGAGCTGAACGCCGTCGCCGGGCGTCTGGCGGCCAATCCGCGGGCGCTCGCGGCGGCGAAGGCCGTCGCCCTCCTCGAATCGGTGAAGGACCTGCCGAGAACCGTTCGGAACATCGCGGCCGTGCTGCATCCCTCGGTCTCCTCCCCGTCGCTCGTGCGCGAGACCGAGGAGGCGATGAAGGAACTCGAGCGGGCGCAGTTCGTTCGGAACACGGAGGAGGGGTACAAGCTCCTCACTGTCCAGGAGAAGACGTGGGAGACCAGGAGGAACGGGCTCGACCCCCGCGAGGCCGACCGGAACGCCATCCATAGGGAGGTCGTGAAGGAAATCTTCGCCGACCCGAAACTCCGCACGCACCTCTACGAGAACCTGAGGTCGTTCAGACTCGCCGTGACCATGAACGGCGAATCCGTCGAAGGAGAGGGCGACATCCCGCTTCATATCCGCCTCGCCTCCGAGGAGGAGGCCCTCTCCGAGAGGGCCGAACTCCGCTCGAAGAGCGCCGAGAAGCAGGACGAGATATTCTGCTCCGCGGCGCTTCCGCGGACGGTCCGGGATGCGGTCGCCGAACTCCACCGCTCCCGCGAGATGGTGGCGGAGGCGGACCGCCTCGCGGCCCAGCAGAAGCTGACCGCCGAGGAAGGCCAATGCCTCGCCGAGGAGAAGAACCGCAAGGAGCTGATAGCCAGACGGCTGAAGCAGCTCTTCGTCGACGCCCTCTCGGGAGGCGTCTTCTTCTTCCGCGGCGTCGAGCGGAGCGGAGCGTCCCTCGGCGCTTCCCTCGCGGAGAAGATGCGCGCGCTCGTCGTCCTCGCAGTTCCACTGCTGTTCGACAAGCTGAGGACGGGCGTTCTCGACCTCGCGCCGGGGGACGTCGACGGATTCCTCGTCGCGGCGAACCTCTCCGGTCTGCCGCGGGCCTTCTACCACGAGGAGGGCGAAAGAAGCCTCGTCGTCAAGCAGGGGGCCTCCTTCGTTCCGAACACGTCCTGCGCGCTCTGCCGGGAGCTGATGGAGTACATCGAGCGGGAGCACTCCTACGGCAACAAAGTCACCGGAAAGACGCTCGAAAGCAGATTCGGAGGCAAGGGGTACGCGTGGAGCCTGGAGTCGGTCCGCGCCGGACTGGCCGTGCTCCTCAGAGCGGGCTCGCTGGAGATAGTCCATCAGGGGAAGAAGTACGTTCGGTACACCGAACCGCCGGTGCGCGCCGTCTTCCAGAGCACGCCCTCCTTCCGCGCCGCGACCTTCTCCCCCCGGCGGAACGTCGACCTGAAGCTTTTGGTCGCAGCCGCCCGGATGTTCGAGGAGATTGCCGGAAAGGAGGTCGACCCCGAGGAGAACGCCGTCTGCGCCGCGTTCAGAAAGGTCGCCGCCGAGGAGAAGGAGAGGCTCGTGCCGGTCTCCGCACGGCTCTCCGCGCTCCGCGTCCCCGGAGCCGACATGCTTCTCGAGCGGATGCGGTGGATGGACGAGATTCTCGCCTCCGACGGGGAGGAGTGCGTCAAGATGCTGGCCTCCTCCGGCAGGACGTTCCTTCGGAATGGAAAGGAAGTCTCCGAACTCGCCGCCGCCTCCTCCGACGGGAACCTCGAATGGCTCCGGACCGCCCGGAATGTCCTGACGGAGCAGTGGCCCGTCCTCGGGAAGCGCGGTCTCGACGGCGCGCTCGGCAAAAGCGCGGAGGAGCTCGCGGAGATTCTCGGCTCGGAGAAGTGCCTTTTCTCCATAGAGAAGGCGAAGGTGCTCGCGAAGGAAATCCACGCGGAGTACCGGAAAGTCTATCTCGCCGCGTGGGAGGAGAGGCGGGGCGCCTTCGCGGACGCCTTGGAGACGCTGAAGGGGAGTCCGGAGTGGATGACCTTCTCCGAAAGCCCCGACATCCCGCCGGAGCGCAAGGAGGCGATTCTCGCGCCGCTTCTTGAAAAAGCGGAGTCCGAACCGGAGCTTCCCGAGTTCGCGTCCGCGTGCGAACGGACCGGAGCGTCGCTCTCGCAGCTCGAAAGCGAGACGGGAAGCGTCGCCTCCGCGGTCTCCGGGATACTGGCGCGAATCGTTCAAACGATAGCCCCGGAGGAGAAGGTCGAGCGGGTCGTCGTCTCGCGCCTCTGCCGCGGGCGCATCGCCACCGGGGACGAACTCGAGGACTTCATCAGAACGCTGCACGACCGCCTGGAGAAAATCATCGCCTCCGGCGGCACCGTGATACTGGAGTGACGGCCATGAACAACACGCTGATTGCGAAAATATCCTCGTTCACGCTCGAATCGAGAAAGAAACTGGAAAAAGAAGCCTCCGAACAGCTCGAGGGGCTCTACGGCTGGCTCCCCGACGGAACTTTCGCCGACGCATCCTTCTATCCCGCCGTCGCGACGCTGCCGGAAGCCCGCTCCGTCCGAGGGGCTCTCGAGGAGCACGCGCTCGCTTCGGAACAGGCCGGAACCGCTCCGAAGGACGCACGGAAAGAACTCGTTCGCGAGACCGCGTTCACCTGGCTGAACCGCTTCGTCGCCCTCCGGATGATGGAGGAGCGCGGGCTTGTCAAAACGACGCTCTCCAAACACCACAACTCGGCCGGGTTTCTCTTCTGGGTCGCCGAGGAGGGCAACGAAAGGGAGTACGAGCTGC
>JBPOIK010000024.1:0-6179 GCA_052034525.1 Planctomycetota bacterium | reverse complement strand
GGCAGGAGAAGATCGACACGTTCGGGGTGCCGGCCACGCCCGCGATTGCGGCGTCGCTCAAAGAGACCCGGCTCAATGGCAGATCGATATGGGAGATTCTGCTGGACGCGGGGGTGCGCATGACGGAGAACCCCGGGTGTGCCGCATGTCTGGGGGGGCCGGCCGACACGTTCGGCCGCATGAACGAACCGATGAAGTGCATCAGCACCACGAACCGGAATTTTCCGGGCCGAATGGGACATCCGGACGGGCAGGTGTTCCTGGCCAGCCCGTACACGGTGGCCGCATCGGCCCTGGCGGGCCACGTGGCCGACCCGCGTGACTTTCTTCAGTCCTGAGCGGAATGGGAGTGGACCCATGAACAGACTGATCATCGGCGGCACGGCGTATGTGGTGGGCGACAACATCGACACGGACCAGATCATCCCGGCGCAGTACCTGTCTCTGGTCCCGACCATCCGCGAGGAATACGAGCGCCTCGGCGGGTACGCCCTCAGCGGATTGCCGACGGATCGGTACCCGCGGCGGCTGACGGAAGCGGGTCGGACGCCGTCGCCATACCGCGTGATCATCGCCGGCCGGAACTTCGGCTGTGGATCCTCCCGGGAGCACGCACCCATCGCGCTGGGGGCGGCAGGCGTTCGGGTGGTGATCGCGGAGTCGTTCGCCCGCATCTTCTTCCGGAACTGTCTGGCCACCGGCGAATTGTATCCGATTCAGAGCAGCTACCGGCTCAACGACGCCTTCGAGACTGGAGACGTCGTGGAGGTTGATTTTCGTACCGCCACGCTGCGAGGGGCGAACTCCTCCTGCGGATACCCGCTCAAACCGCTCGGCGAGGCGGAGCACGTCGTGTCCGCCGGCGGTCTGTTCCACTACGCCCGCAAGACGGGCCTGGTCCGCGAAAGGAGCGAGGCTTCGTGATCGAGCTGTATGACACCACGCTTCGCGACGGCACGCAGGGTGAGGGGATCAGCCTCACGGTTCAAGACAAACTGCGCATCACGCGGTTGCTTGATGATTTTGGCGTGCACCTGATCGAGGGCGGCTGGCCGGGCTCGAACCCCAAAGACGCGGAGTATTTTGAACATGTCCGCAGGTTGAACCTGTCGCACGCCCGGATCGCGGCGTTCGGCAGCACCTGTCGGCCGTCGCACCAGCCCGGTGACGATCCGAACCTGCGGGCGCTGCTGGCCGCGGACACCCCCGTCGCCACCATCTTCGGCAAGGCCTGGGTCCGTCACGTCACGCAGGTGCTGCGCACGGATCCGGACAACAACCTGCGACTGGTGGAGCGGAGCGTGGCGTTTCTGAAAGCCGCGGGCCGGCGTGTCGTCTTTGATGCGGAGCATTTTTTTGACGGGTATTTCGCGGACCCCGACTACGCCTTGGCCGTACTGCGGGCCGCGGCGAACGGGGGGGCGGACACGCTGGTGCTGTGTGACACCAACGGCGGCATGATGCCCTGGCAGATTCTGGAGGCGGTCGGCCGGGTGCGGCAGGAATGCGCGCTGCCGCTTGGGATTCATGCGCACAATGACGGCGGTTGCGCCGTCGCGAACTCCATGGTCGCACTTCATGCCGGCTGCACGCACGTGCAGGGAACGATCAACGGGATCGGCGAACGGTGCGGAAACGCGGACCTCTGCACGACCATCGCCAACGTGGAGCTCAAGACCGACCGGCCCGCCCTGGCGCAGGGTCGGCTTGCTCGGCTCACGGATCTGGCGAGGCGCGTGGCGGAGATCGCGAATTATTCCTTGCCGGCCGGCGCGCCGTATGTGGGTCGCAGTGCGTTCGTGCACAAGGCCGGGGTGCACGTTTCGGCGATTCAGCGAGACGAAGGCGCTTATGAACACTGCCCGGCATCGGCCGTCGGCAACCAGACGCGAGTCGTGGTCTCGGAATTGTCCGGCCGCGGCAATCTGCAGCGCAAGGCGGACGACTTCGGCCTGGGGGACGGCAACGGCGGCGATCATCGCGAGCTGCTGGCGCGGATCAAGGAACTGGAGAACCAGGGCTTCGCGTTCGAGGCGGCCGAGGCGTCCGTAGAGCTGATGATGCGGCGTGAGCGCCCGGACTACCGGCCGTTCTTTGAGCTGGTTGACTTTCTCGTGGTGGTGGAGCACCGGGAAGGCCGCGGGCACCTGGCCGAGGCGAACGTCAAGATTCGCGTGGGCGAGCGCGAGCACCACACCGCCGCCGGCGGCGTCGGCCCGGTGGGCGCGCTGGACCGTGCCCTGCGCAAGGCGCTGCGCGACGCATATCCGCAGATCGACGGGTTCCGGCTGGTGGACTACAAGGTGCGTATCCTCGACAGCGGCCAGGCCACCCGTGCAATCACCCGCGTCATGATCGACACGAGTGACGGCGTGCAAACCTGGTCCACCGTGGGCGCGTCGCGCAACATCATTCAGGCGAGCTGGCAGGCGTTGTATGACAGTTTTGAGTATGGCCTGATCCGCGCGGGCCTGCACGGCGTTTCCGACGCGACTCCCTGCCGGGAGATCGACGCTTCGCCGGCCCGGTAGACCGGGAAGGATTCGCTTCGGCGATCCGCGGAATCTGCTTATGAACCACACGATCACACGGCTTGCCGGCGACGGCGTCGGGCCCGAAGTGGTCCGCGAGGCGTGCAAGGTGCTGGAGGCGGCGGCGCGTCGGTTCGGTCGGTCCGTGCGTTTTCATGACGCGCTCATCGGCGGGGCCGCCATCGACGAGGCCGGGACGGCTCTTCCCGAAGAGACGGTGCGGCTTTGCCGGGCCGCGGATGCCGTCCTGCTTGGCGCCGTCGGCGGACCGAAATGGGACGGACCGGACGCGCCGGTGCGCCCGGAACAGGGTCTGCTGGGCATTCGCAAAGCGCTGGGTCTGTTCGCCAACTTGCGACCGGTTCGCGTACACCCGGCTCTAGCGGCAGCCAGTCCGCTCAAGACGGAACTGGTGGCCGGCGTGGATCTGCTGGTTGTGCGGGAGCTGACCGGCGGGCTGTACTTCGGGCCGCGGGGCAGGCGGGCGGATCCCGGCGGCGAGGCGGCCTTTGACACCATGATCTACAGTACGAGCGAGATCGAGCGGATCGCCCGCCGTGCCGCCGAGGCCGCCCGCGGACGGTCCGGGCGGGTCACGTCTGTGGACAAGGCCAACGTGCTGGAATCCTCGCGGTTGTGGCGGGCGACCGTCACGCGGGTGGTGAGGGACGAATACCCGGATGTGGTGCTGGATCACGTGCTGGTGGACGCGGCATCCATGTTCCTCATTCAGGATCCCGGGCGCTTCGATGTGATCGTCACCGAAAACATGTTCGGCGACATTCTGACCGACGAGGCGTCCGTGCTGGCCGGATCGATGGGGCTGCTGCCCTCGGCGTCGCTGGGGGAGGCGACGCTCGGACTTTACGAGCCCATTCACGGCTCGGCGCCGGACATTGCCGGAAAGGGCACCGCCAACCCCGTCGGCACGATCCTCAGCGCCGCCATGATGTGTCGTTACTCGCTGGGCTGGCCGGAGGCGGCCGACGCCATGGAAGCGGCGGTGGACCGGGTGATCGCTGAGGGGGCCCGGACGGTTGACCTCGCCCAGCCGGGCCAGACGCCCATCGGCACGTGCGAGATGGGCGATCGGATCGCCGCCGCCGTATCGGAACCATGACGCAAACCGCTCGGGAGTCTTCCATCGTCCGGGTCATTCGGTAGACAGGAACACACTGATGCGCTCTGACAGGATCAAACGCGGTTTCGAGAGGGCCCCGCATCGCAGCCTGCTCAAGGCGACGGGAAACTACAGCGACGCCGATCTGGACAAGCCCTTCATCGCGATCGCCAACAGCTACGTGGACATCGTCCCCGGCCACGCGCACCTGGACAAGGTGGGTCAGTTCGTCAAGGAATGCGTCCGTCAGGCCGGCGGCGTCCCGTTCGTGTTCAACACCATCGGCGTGGATGACGGCATTGCGATGGGCCATGGGGGGATGAAGTTCTCCCTGCCGTCGCGTGAGATCATCGCCGATGCGGTGGAGACGATGGTCGAGGCGCACTGCTTCGACGGTCTGCTCTGCATTCCCAATTGCGACAAAATCATTCCCGGCATGCTCATGGGGGCCGCCCGGTGCAACATCCCCACCCTGTTCGTATCCGGCGGGCCGATGGAGGCGGGCCGGACGGCGGACGGCGCGAAGGTGGACCTCATCTCCGCCTTCACGGCGGTGGCGGGTCACACCAGAGGCGAAATCTCCGCGGAGCGGCTCGCCGACATCGAGAACAACGCCTGCCCTACGTGCGGATCGTGCAGCGGGCTGTTCACCGCCAACAGCATGAATTGCCTTTGCGAAGCGCTCGGCATCGCACTGCCGGGCAACGCCACCGTTCTGGCCACCAGCGTCGACCGGATCGAGCTGTATCTCCAGGCCGCCCGCCGAATCGTGGAACTCGTCCGCGAGGACATCAAGGCCCGTGACGTGCTCACCCTGCCCGCGTTCGATAACGCCATGGTCCTGGACATGGCGATGGGCGGCTCCACCAACACGGTGTTGCACATACCGGCCATCGCCCACGAGGCCGGTATCCCGTACGATCTGGCCCGGATCAACGACCTGTCGCGGCGGACGCCGACGCTCTGCAAAATTGCTCCTTCCGCCGGCCGGGATGGCCGGATGTATCACATGGAGGATTTGCAGGCGGCGGGCGGTGTGATGACGCTTATGGGCGAACTGGTCCGCGGTGCCGCCGGGCTCATCGAAGGAAACTGCCGCACCGTCACCGGCCGGACCCTGGCGGAGAACATCGCCCAGCACGACATCCGCGCCGCCGGCCAGTCCATCCAGACGAAGGGCCTGGTCAGCGCCGGTCGGATCGACTTCTCGGCCGAGGACTGGGCCGACCGGATCCGGTCGGCCGCGCTGCGCCGTAAGCCGCTCGACGCGGTGGATGCGCACCCCGGACCGGCGGTGCTGGCCGCCATCGCCGAGGGGGCGTTCGATCCGTACGACTGCGTTCGCACCGTGGCGAACGCCTACTCTCCGGAAGGCGGGCTGGCCGTTCTGTATGGCAACCTCGCGCCGGACGGATCCGTGGTGAAAACCGCCGGCGTGGACCCGAGCATGCTGGTGCATAACGGGCCGGCCGTCATCTTCGAGTCTCAGGAGGCGGCCTGTGAGGGCATCCTGGCCGGCCGGGTGAAAGCGGGAGATGTCGTCGTCATCCGCCACGAGGGGCCCAGAGGCGGCCCGGGAATGCAGGAGATGCTCGCACCGACCAGCTATATCAAAGGAGTCGGGCTGGCGGGCACGTGTGCTCTGATCACGGACGGCCGGTTCTCCGGGGGCACCGCCGGTGCGTGCATCGGGCATATTTCTCCCGAGGCGGCCGCCGGCGGACCGATCGGGCTGCTGGAAGACGGCGACATCATCGAGATAGACATTCCACGACGTCGGCTGGCGGTTCGGCTCAGCGATAGCGATCTGGCGCGTCGCCGCGCCGGGTACAAGCCGCCGGACCGCAAGCTCACCGGCTGTCTGGCGAAGTATGCATCCCTGGTGACTTCCGCGACCACCGGCGCTGTACTCAAGTATTGATCGTTGCGGCAGACGGCGCCCGTGCCGGGCTGCTAATCGCCCGACGGTTCCGTTGATATCTCCTGCACGAGCGTTTCAACGGCCGCCAGTGCGTCGGCCCACAGGACGATCGCATATCCGCGGCAGTGGGGGCTCTCGGGGTGGCCGGAGACGGCGACATTCAGGCCGATCAGGCTCCCTTCCGCATTCAAGAGCGCCCCGCCGCTGAAACCGGCTTCAATCCGTGTCGTGCTTTCCATGAGGTGTTCGTACAGTCGCGTGCGCTGCCGATCGAGCGCCCGTTGCAGAGATACCTCCAGGTGCGTGATCACACCCGGTCGAACGGGGTCCGTTTCGCGGAAGCTGGGCCCGCCCACGGCCGTCACTCGATCGCCCCGCCGCGGCTCGTGATCGGCCATACGCACCGAGGGCAGGTCGTCCGCGTCGATTTTCAGAACCGCCATGTCCAGAAACGGATGGACGGCGGTGCGGGTCACCGCGTGCAACGTGCCGTCATCCATCGAGACCGTGATGGTGCGAGCGTTCCGGATGACGTGCTCGTTTGTGAGAATCAGGCCGTTTGAATTGATGACCACACCGCTGCCGGGGGAGGGGAGGGCAGCGCCGC
>JBPOIK010000018.1:0-7648 GCA_052034525.1 Planctomycetota bacterium | reverse complement strand
CGCGACGGGGTCTTCGTGCCGCCCGAAATGCGGCTCCCATTCCGCCGCCGCCAGCGCGGCTGGCACGGCCGGATCGCCGTACATGCCCATGAAAGCCGCTTTGTCCGCCTGGGCGGCGTCCGCCGGTTCCGTGCAGGCCAGGCCGGCAAAATATGGAAAATCGCTGTTCCAATGCCCGTAGGCCTCGCTGTGCACGTCCCACATATGGTTGCGGGCGAAAATGCACGACCGCACCGGGTCATAGCCGGTCTCGACGAAAAGCTTGTGGAACTCGCGCCGCGGATCGGGCGAGACCCCCATGCACCACTCGAAATAAGCGCAAAGCTGCAGCCGCCGCGGTCGGCCGGACTGGTTAATCAGTCGCACTTTCCATAATTCGACCGTATCCGTTGGATGGCAGAATAATGTCCACTCCGCGCGGATCCCCAGGTACTCGGTGAGGAACGTGGTGAATCCCAAGCTGTGGCGGCACTGATATTGATCGTACGACGGCCAGGTCGGCGCCGGGGCCAGTGACCAGATGTCTGCCGAATCCGCGTCCCGGACATAAAGGAACTTGCCGGACGTGTCTCGCACTAGGTCTTGCTGCCAGCGTGTGATGACCCCCAGTTGGGAATTATCGATCCAGGTGAAGCCGCTGCCGGACTGCGTGACGGCCAATCCCATCCGCCGGTTGGCAATCAGGTTGGCCCACGGGCGTGGGGTCCTTGGGTTCGTGATCACGAACGTCCGGCCATCAGGCTCGAATCGACCATACTTGTCTGCCACGCGGGCCGCCTCCGGTTCGCTCCCGGCAGCAGGCATCCGGGTCACCTTCGTCGGGGTACTCATAGCGTAATCCCCTCGCTTTCGTTTGAAAACCAGCACGACCAGACCGCCCACGTCGGTCGGCTGATCCCGGCACAGGTTCGCACTTCAGTGCGGCTTTCGGTTTCCAGCGTCACTCGCTGAAAGCGTTTTCATCCGCAAGTATACAGGATTGCCCTGGGGAAAAGCAAGGCGAATTGCCCACAAATGGCCGGAATTGAGGCAGGTGGGGAGATACGCCGCCGCCGGAGCATCACGGAGGATACCCAACGACTCATCGAGCTGGGTACAGCCGGGCGACCGCGCGCCTGGCCGTCTCGCTTTGCATGAAAAGCTTCCAGATCAGCCCCGTCCGGGCGTTCTCGATGGCCAGCAGCATCGGTCCCTGATCGATGCCGACATAATCGTCACTGGCGAATTTCTGGTCCAGGTTGAAGCAGTCGACAAAGCCGAAACCGCCTTGGGCGGGGTCGCGCCAGACAAACGGACGGTCATCCGCATCTTTGAGGCTGCGCATGGCCTGCAGGGCCTCCAACGCCTCGGCCGGCGCGAACATGATGGAGGCGCCGGCGGCGTACGGCGCCACGGTGCCGTCGTACCAGTTGTCTTTGTCGATCACGTTGGGCTGAATCTCGGGCACCAGGTAGCCGTCGCGCCCGGCGCAGGCGCTGAATCCCCAGATCCGATCCGTCACGGATGCGAAACGCCCCCGCTGCTCCAGACATCGTTGACGATGCGTCAGCACCGCCCGTCGGGAGTTCTCGAACCAGTCTATCCGGGGGGCATCAATGCCGAACTGGGAGGGGTCGTCGGGCGGCAGCGAGCGATAATCGATCCAGCAATGGCTGAAGAAGTAGTGAAACAGCGTTCCCTGGAACGAGATCGCGTGCGGCGGCAGATCGTTCCACCGCTTAATCACGCGATCCAAACCCATATACACGCGGGGGTCCACTGCGTGTTCCGGGATCGGTGAGCCCACCGCAATGAAGTAGGTCAGCCGCTCTTCGTCGCTGGCCAGGCTCCATTGCAGGTGATGGAACCGGCCGGAACCGTCCATTTGTCCGGGATCGTTCGGCATCCAGCCCATGGAAAGGCGACCGCTGGGGGGGGTCGCGAAAAACCGCCAGTTGGCACCCGCCACAAGCCGGTCCACCAGCGCCTTCACCTCGCCGCCGAAGTATTCTCCCGCCGGAATGGCGCCGGCAATCAGAAGGGCCGTATCCACCGTGCTGACCAGCACTTCGTAGCCCGCGTCGGAGAGCCCCCCCGTCCGCAGGTCTACGTAATGCAAATACACGCCGGCTCGCTTGTTGTCGGTTCGGTCCAGCAGATACGTCAGCACCTGCCGGGCGCGGCGTTCCCCTTGGTCGCGAGTGATCCAGCTCCGCTCCACACCGATCGGCAGGCTCGAGAGCTGGAACCCGACGGCCGCCACGCTGGAGACCGGCCCCTTGTGACGATCCTTGGCCAGACGGGACGGATCCCCAACGTCTTTCCAAAAGAACAGGAAGCACGCATGTTGAATCTCGTCCAGCAACGCCTCCTGCTCCGGAGAGAACCGCGTTCCGATCGCGGCCTGTGTCTGGGGTGACCGCAGGATTGGCATTCGAGCCCAGTCGGGCTGTTCCGCACATGAAAACAAATAAAGTACTGATGGAGCAAATGCCATTATGAATTGACAGAACATGGTTTTTCAGTGTAGAATCCGCTGAAAGCGTTGTCAATGGGCAATCCGCGGTCGGGGTTGCCGCAGGATGAGAGCGATGGGCATATCGATTGCGGATGTGGCGCGCCGAGCGGGGGTCTCGATCAGTACCGTCTCCCGTGTCATCAACCGCCGTCACCTGGTGAACGCGGAGACGCGTCGACGCGTGGACCAGGCCATCACCGAGTTGGGCTACCGTCCGAACATGTTCGCCCGCGGGCTGATGCTGCGCAAGAGCGACATGCTGGGGCTGGCGCTGCCGGACGTTCACGGCGAGTTCTATTCGGAGATCATCCGCGGAGCGAACGCCAAGGCTCGCGAGCTGGGTTACCATCTGGTCATAGCGTCCTCGAGGGGGCCGCAAGAGGCCGGTGCGCTCCTGGACGATCTGCTGCGTCGATCCATCGTGGACGGAATGGCCATCATGGTCAGCGAGGAGCCTGGGGGCCGGCCGTGGGAGCGAATCGAAACCCAGCTTCCGCTGGTGTTGCTGGACGGCGTGCTCGAGGATGGCGAGTACGACAGCGTGGTGATCGACCAGCGGGCGGGCGCCCTGGCGCTGATGCGGCACCTCGTGCGGCGCGGCGGGATGCGGCGCATCGTGTTCATGGGCGGCCCCACCACGAACGTCGACACTATGGCCCGCCGGCAGGCGTACGAGGAGGTCATGCGGGCGGCGGACCTCCCGGTGTCGCCCGACGACGTGTACCACCTGGATTTTCAGTACGAGACGGCCTACGCCTTCGCGCGAGGTCGGGTGAAGGGTTGGGTGGGCTCGCGGCACTGCGTCTTTGCCGCCAACGACGAGATGGCCTGCGCGGTGATTGACGCCGCGACGGAGGCGCAGGTGCGCGTGCCGCAGGATCTGGCCGTCGTTGGATTCGACGACACGCGAATCGCCCGCATGACCCGCCCCCCGATGACCACGGTGCGCGTGCCGATGTCGACCATGGGAGCGACGGCCATCGAATTGCTCTGCAAGCGCCTGTCCGACCCGGATCAGCCGCCGACCCACGTGTCGCTCACGCCACAGTTGATCGTGCGGGAATCGTGCGGAGTCGCCGGACAGGCGGACAGCAAGCCGGCGCCGGGGGACACGCATGTGGCATGACCGGTGCGGACACACGCCGATTGCGGATTCCCTTCAAAACATCCCGAACCGAAAGGACAAATGCATATGACGCGCCAATTCGTTCTGCTGGCGGCGGCCCTGCTGGCCGTTTCCGCGGCACGGGCGGAGCCGCTCGTGTTGGACGATTTCGAATCCCTCGATGGATGGACCGTCATTCCGTCGGACGGGGTCACCGCTTCGCTGCAGGCAACCGACGGCGTGGACGGAAAGGCGATGCGGCTGGATTTCGATTTCCGGCAGGGTTCGGGGTTCTGCGTCGTGCGGCGGGCCATGCCGCGCGATCTGCCGGCCAACTACCGATTCGCCTTCTTCGTGCGGGGCGAGGGCCCGTCGAACAACTTGGAGTTCAAGCTGGTTGACCCGAGCGGGGAGAACGTCTGGTGGGTGAACCGGCGTTCGTTCACACCACCGACGGAATGGACGCGCATTTCGAACAAAGCGCGGCACTTCCGGTTTGCCTGGGGACCGTCGGGCGGCGCGCGGCTGGAGAAGCTGGGAGCCATTGAGTTTGCGGTGTCGGCGGTGGCGGGCGGCAAGGGGTTTTTGTGCATCGATTCACTGACCTTCGAGGAGCTTGCGCCGGCCGAGCCTGTGACGAAGCCGCCGCAGATCCGCTTTTCCTCCGCCTCCGACGGCACCACGGAAATCACGCCGGATGCGTCGGGCCGACTGGAATGGAGCAGTGTGCCGACGGATCCGCAGCCGGTGATCACGATTGACTTCCGGCAGATGCGGGAGTTCGGGGGCCTGACTCTCCAGTGGGGGCCGGACGGATATGCGACGGATTACGACGTGTCCGTCTCGATGGATGGCCGGATGTGGGAGCCGGCCGCCGCCGTCCGCGACGGCAACGGCGGGCGCGACTACGTGCAGTTGCCCGGCGGGGAGGGTCGGCAGGTGTGCATCCGGGTGACCCGGGCCGCAGGCCATGCCGGAGTGTCCTTGCGCGGCATCCGAATCGAAGACGCGGCCTTCGGCGAATCCTTGAATGCGATGTTCTTCACCGTAGCCGCCGAGTCCCCGAAGGGCTGGTATCCCCGCTACTTCCAGCGGGTGCAGACGCCGTGGACGGTGGTGGGCGTGCCGCAAGACCGCCACGAGGCCCTGATGGACGTGGCCGGCGCGGTCGAAATCGGCAAAGCCGCGTTCCGCATCGAACCGTTCGTGCGGATCGGCGATCGACTGATCACCTGGGCGGATGTCGAGCGGACGCCGCGCCTGGCCGAGGGATGCCTGCCCGTTCCGTCCGTGACGTGGCGGGCGCCGGGGCTGGAGCTGGAGATCACCGCGCTGGCCGACGGCAAGCCGGGCGAATCACGAGTTCTGCTGCATTATCGTGTGGAGAACACGTCGCCGGAAACGCTTTCCGGGCAGCTTCTGCTGGCCGTCCGGCCGTTTCAGGTGCTTCCGCCCTGGCAGGATCTCTTCTTCGACGGCGGGGTGGCGCCCATCCATGCCGTCACGTGCGACGACGGCGGCATCACGATCGGCGATCGGCGCATGGCGTTCGCTCCGCGCCCCGACGCAATCGGGGCGGTCGCCTTCGCCGGCGGCGAGATCGTCGAGCACCTGGCGATCGGGAACCTGCCGGCCGGCAGGAGCGTGCGGGACGACACCGGTCTGGCGTCCGCCGCCGCGCGGTTCGCGTTCGTCCTGGCGCCCGGCGAACGACATTCGGTTGTGGTAACCGCCCCGCTCCACGACAACCACCAGAACGAGCAGGAATCCGTTGAAGCCGCGTTCGACGCGCGATACCGATCCGTGTGCGACGGCTGGCGGACGGAGTTGAACCGCGTGAAGCTGTCGCTGCCGCCGTCCGGGCGGAAGCTGGTGGACACGTTCCGATCCACCCAGGGCTACATCCTGATCAACGCGGACGGGCCGGCCATTCAACCCGGCTCGCGCAGCTATGAGCGAAGCTGGATCCGCGACGGAGCCATGACCTCCACCGCCCTGCTGACCACCGGCCACGCCGAACAAGTACGGGCATATCTGGAATGGTTCGCCCGCCACCAGTACCCCGACGGCAAGGTGCCCTGCGTGGTGGACGCTCGCGGGCCGGACCCGGTGCCCGAGCACGACAGCACCGGCGAGTTGATCTATGCCCTGCTGAAGTATTATCGGTTCACCCGGGACAAGGCCTTCCTGGAAGCGCATCTGGACCACGTGGTCAAGGGCGTAGACTACCTGGAATCACTCCGCAATCAGCGTTGCACCGACGAATACCGCCAGGGTCCGCCGCTTCGGCGGGCCTGCTACGGCCTGGTGCCGGAATCCATCAGCCACGAAGGCTACTCCGCCAAGCCGATGCACTCCTACTGGGACTGCTTCTTCACGTTGCGCGGCCTGGAAGACGCCACGACCATTGCGAAGATCCTCGGCCGGCCGGAGCTCGAGGCGCGGTTCGCCGCCCTGCGCGATGCCTTCCGTCAATCGCTGCACGATTCGCTCGTGCTGGCCATGGAGACGCACGGTATTGACTACATTCCCGGCTGCGTCGAGCTGGGCGACTTCGACGCGACGTCCACCACCATCGCCGTCTTCCCGTGCGGGCTGATGGGCTTCCTGCCGGAGCCGCAATTGACCAACACGTTCGAGCGGTACTGGACGTTCTTCTGTCAACGCCGCGACGGGCAGCTTGAATGGGAAAACTATACGCCATACGAGCTGCGGATGGTCGGAACGTTCGTGCGTCTCGGCCGGCCGGAGCGGGCGCGCGCGCTGCTCGATTTCTTCCTTCGTGACCAGCGGCCGGCGGGCTGGAACCACTGGGCGGAAGTGGTGTGGCGCGATCCGGACACCCCGCGGTTCATCGGGGACATGCCGCATACCTGGGTGGGCTCTGACTATATCAACGCGGTTCGCAGCATGTTCGTGCATGAGCGGGAGGCCGACAACGCGCTGGTTCTGGCTGGGGCCGTCGCCCCGGAATGGCTGGACGGGCCGGGCGTGGCCGTCGACGGTTTTCTCACGGAATACGGCGCCATTTCGTATACGCTCACGCGGGAGAGCGGCCGGACCGTGCTGGCCGCCCAGGGCCGGTTGGACCCCGCCTGCGCGCGAATCGAGTTCTGCTGCCCGGCCCCAAGCCCCATTCGCAGCGTGCAACTCAACGGCCGACCCCACGAAGCCTTCGCCGCCGACAGAATCACTCTGCCCCCCGCGTTGCCCGTGGAAGTCATCGTGGAATAGCCCGCGGCGAATCGCTGCACGCTCATCCGCCCGATGCCTGCGAACCGCGGAAGACGGGCCGTTCAACCACTCGCGCGGGCACTGCCGTGGCACTTGCGCCGCTTCGCACACCCGCGCGATGTCGTCAGCGCCGGCTTCCAACGACACGCCGCACTATTTGCTCTTGCCCATCAGGGCCTGAACGGCTGTCGACAGTCTTTTGTATTTTGTGCTTGATTCGGCATTCCCGTTGTGGTATTTTCGGACCAAGACGATCTCGCGCAGCCGCACGGCTATACCAACATCTTTCCTGCTGCGTTGGGTCGTGTGTCGGGGAGTCACGATGTTCTTTGCATGGCAGTTTTCCTTTTTCCACGGACCAGGAGGGCTTTGCCCGGAGGGGAGCGGCGCACGGATGCGTGTGCCCGCGCGATCCTTCCCCTGACGTTCGCGAAGATTTCAAGGGTCTGCCCGTAACGCCAGAAGAAGGTTGAGTCCGCCATCCGCGCGGAAGGTGCGCGCGGAGAGAGTGAAGTGAAGAATCGAAGTCGCGGCGACGGCCGGGAACACTCCGGCGGTTGATCGCCAAGGTGGTCTTGTCGCCGTTTACCAGGAGGGTCGTTCCATATCGACCGAGGAAGCAAAGGCTTGGCGCGTGCTGCGGGTGGTTGGCGCGGTCATGATGTTTGGAGCAATGCTCGGCACTGTGTCGGTGGCCAAGGGGCAGACGATCATCTACGTCAAAGCTGCTGCCACCGGCCAGAATGATGGTACGAGCTGGACCGACGCCTTCACTGATCTTCAGGACGCCCTCGATGCGGCTGCTGTAACGC
>JBPOIK010000082.1:0-2780 GCA_052034525.1 Planctomycetota bacterium | reverse complement strand
GACAGTGGTAGGGAGATTGCGGGAATGACAATATTGAGGCTGGAACGGAGTTTTTCAAGGGTCTCAAGACAAAGATACTTCGAAGACGAAATATTTTGAACACGCACGACCGCAACAACCAACATGTTCCATAAGCCCCATAATTTAAGGGAGGATTTGCCCCAAGTATGCTAAACGATAAAACCATTCTTATTACCGGTGGCACAGGCTCGTTCGGTAAAAAATGTACCGAAATAATTCTCAATAAATATGAACCGAGGCGTCTCATTATCTACAGCCGTGATGAATTGAAGCAGTTTGAAATGGCGCAGGATTTTCCGGATACCAAGTACGATTGCATGCGTTATTTTATTGGCGATGTCCGTGATAAAGAACGAATGTATAGTGCCTTTCGTGGCGTCGATTATGTGATTCACGCTGCCGCCCTCAAGCAGGTGCCCGCCGCCGAGTACAATCCCTTCGAGGCGGTCAAGACAAACATCCTTGGCGCACAGAATGTGATCAATGTAGCCATCGACGTCGGTGTCAAGAAAGTCATTGCCTTGAGCACTGACAAGGCGGCCAATCCGATCAATCTCTATGGCGCCACAAAACTTTGTTCCGACAAGCTTTTCATCGCCGGAAATTCATATAGCGGAAGTGAAAATACTGTCTTCAGCGTCGTTCGTTACGGCAATGTCGCGGGAAGTCGCGGTAGCGTCATACCCTTCTTTCTGAAATGCCGGGAAAACGGAACCTTGCCCATCACCGATCCCCGCATGACCCGTTTCTGGATCACCCTTGAGCAGGGCGTCAATTTCGTGTTGCGATCCCTTGAAGTTATGGTCGGCGGCGAATTGTATGTGCCGAAGCTGCCTTCCATGAATATTATGGAACTCGCAAAGGTCATCGCTCCCGAATGTAAGACTGAAATCATCGGCATCAGGCCCGGAGAAAAATTACATGAAGTCATGATACCCGTGGATGATGCGCGAAAAACGCTTGAATATCCTGATCATTATGTCATCCAGCCGGATTTCAGTTTTTGGGGCAAGCGTTTTGTCAACAGCGTCGCCAAGCCCGTAGGCGAAGATTTTGAATACAACTCCGGTGATAATCCTTGGCAATTGACCCCAGATGAGATGCGGTCAATAATAAAGAATCTTTAGCCTAATTTGCTGCATGCTTGCAGTGGGGGAGTCACATGAACGATCATGAACATAAAAAGCGTCTTCAGGAAGTTGAACGCCGCCTGATATCCACCGATAGTTTCATTTCTTACGGCCATCAGTCGATCTCGGAAGACGACATCGAGGCTGTGGCGAGCGTGTTAAGGTCGCCCTATCTAACCACCGGCCCGGTTGCGGCGGAGTTCGAATCACTCCTGTGCGATCTTACTGGCGCCAAACACGCCATTGTCTGCTCCAACGGGACAACGGCTCTCCACCTCGCATGTCTGGGATTGGGCATCGACAAGGGTGATTTAGGCGTGACATCGCCCATAACATTTCTCGCGTCGGCCAACTGTGTTGAATTCTGCGGCGGACGCGCCGATTTCGTGGATATCGATCCGGATACTCTCTGCCTATCCCCCGAGAAGTTGGAATCCTACTGTAAAAATGTAGCGGTTCCCAAGGTAGTCATTCCTGTTGATTTCGCGGGTGTGCCCGCGGATCTGCCGGCCATAAACGCACTGTCAAAGAAATTTGGATTCAAAATTATCGAGGATGCGGCACATTCCATAGGATCGTCGTATGAATGGGATGGGCGCCGAATAAGTTGCGGCGCCTGTGTTCATTCCGATCTTGCAATTTTCTCTTTCCATCCCGTGAAAACCATTACCACCGGAGAAGGCGGGGCCATTCTGACAAATGATGATAAATTGGCGGATCGTATACGGCTGATGCGGTCCCATGGCATGGAAAAACGCGCCGATCTATTGACGAAAAACGACGGGCCCTGGTACTACGAGATGGCGGACCTCAGCTATAATTGCCGAATTACGGATTTTCAATGCGCCCTCGGCAAATCGCAACTGAACAAACTTCAATCTTTCAAGGCGCGCCGACAGGAAATAGTGGACCGGTACAATGCGGCATTCAGTGCATTCGCTGAGTTGTTGCTGCCGCCTGCGCCGAAGGGTAGCTCGACATGCTACCACCTGTATGTTTTGCGGTTCCAAAACGGTGCCCAAAAACGCCACGAAGCCTTCCAGAAACTCTGTAACGTGAGAATATGTTGTCAGGTTCATTACATACCGGTGTACTGGCAACCCTACTACAAAAAGAAGTACAATTACCCTGCGGGAAAATGTCCGAATGCCGAAAAGTACTATGCCCAATGCCTTTCGCTCCCTTTGTACCCGGCTCTGCGCAACGACGAAGTTGACTATGTTATCGATAAAGTGGTTAGTTGCATACAATAATGAAAAGAAGTAATCGTGATTTATAAACGCAATATTGCCATTGGGGGGACATGGTGAAACAAAAGGAGATTTTTTTACGAACGGAAGGTAATGCTTGGTTTAACCGCAATCGTACAGCTATTGATGGAAGGAACCTTCCAGAAGAAGATGATATTCTTGTAGAAATAAGTAAAATACCCCCCCCCGTCACCCCAGCAAGCCTACAAAGTGCTTGAAATAGGTTGTAGTAATGGGTACCGCCTTGAATGGTTGCAAGAACATAAGGCGTGGCAATGCAGCGGGATAGAGCCATCTGCAGTCGCTGTAAAGGGCGCTTGCGCACGCGGATTGAGTGTATGCCAGGGTACTG
Source organism: Planctomycetota bacterium (assembly GCA_052034525.1). Lineage (GTDB taxonomy): Bacteria > Planctomycetota > Phycisphaerae > UBA1845 > UBA1845 > JAFGJQ01. Next base: position 27 of record JBPOIK010000082.1, on the reverse strand, counting down.
CAGAAAAGCTGCCCTTTTCAGATGAGA
>JBPOIK010000111.1:0-8237 GCA_052034525.1 Planctomycetota bacterium | reverse complement strand
GATCACCAGGGCCAGCATGGCCACGGACAGAGGGATCAGAACGAACCAGGTGATCGCGCCGCCCTTGACCACGAAATGATCAAAGAGCCGGCCGGCCGTGCCGATCGATTCGGCGGCGGCCGTGTCCCCGGCCGTCTGCCCCCAGGCCGCGGTCGCACAGAAAATCATCACCAGCCCGATCGTCGTCATCCAGAAAGCTGCGCGTCTCACGAGAGTGCCTCTCCTCGCATGGCTGCCTGATCCTTGCTCCCGACCGCCGGGCATCCCGGGGCCCGCTCGCGGCGCGCCCGCCCCGACCGTCATCCCGTCAATTGCCGCAACAGGGCCTGTGCGTCCGACCGGGTGCCCCCGCTCACGTCATCACGGGCCAGACATTCCCGCAACAGTTGCACCGCCTGAGCCGGCCGCTGAATCCTCTCATGCACGCGGGCGGACCACAACAGAGCATCACCCGCCCGGGCGTCACTGGGATAATGGATCGCCACCCGCATGAATGCCAGGCCCGCCTGCTTGTACTCGTCCGCCGATCCGGATTCCAGGGCGGAGGCGTACAGCGCCCGCCCCTTCAACAAAAGGAAATCCGGCAGAACGGACTCGGGGGCGTCGGCCAGCAACCGGTCCACGCCCGCCACGACATCCGCGTTCCGGCCGCGCTGCTGAAGCAGACGCAGGGCACGAACCTGAATGGATCGCAGCGCGTCCCGGCCGCCGAAATCTCGCTCGGGCGCCGACAGCCGCATGACGGCTCCGGCCAACTCCGCCGCCTTGTCCGGGTCTACCCGCTCGAGAATCACGAACTGGAAAACCTGGAGCGGCGCTTCCGCCGGTTTTCCGGCCTGGCGGCGAAGGGCCTCGTCCAACCGCTCCAGGGCACGCCGCGTCCGGTCGCCGGGGGTGTCCGGAATGCACGTTGGAACCAGACCGAGCGCGACGTCCGGCATGGATTCAGTCAAGTGTAGAAACTGCACCACCGCCTCGTTGAAGTGGCCCGCCCGGTCGCGGGCCTGAAGCAGGCGCAGGCGGATCAGACCCGGCCAGAAATCCTCCGCCACGCGAAGGGCCCGCTCGTACCGCACGGCCGCCGAACCGGGCTCCTGGCGCGCCAGGTACGTCTCGGCGGTGTTGAAATCCTTCGCCCAAGCGAAGTTGTCCACGACCATCTGGATGATTTGCCCAATCGGAATGTGATGAGAGACGCCATCAAAGGTCAAAAAACTGAGCACGGCACCGTCGAAATCCGTAATCCGGCCGGTCGTGAGGTTCTTCCCTGTCGTTATGACCTGGTCCGCGAGGGCGGCTCTCGCCAGAATGCCAAGCGTCAATACCAGAGCAATCCTCGCCATCTGAACCTCAATCGAAAATGTCAGACTCCGCTACATAGCGAAACCCGCCGCGATGCTCGCGAGCGACTCGCTCCAGTAGTTCTGCCCCCATCCGATCAACAAACGCCACAGTGAATATTCGAACGGAACGGTGAGGGTTGAGTTCTCTGTCAAGAACGCTTAAGAGTTCGTCACGATTCGGTATGTCGCCGTCAGACAGAAAATAAATCATGTCCGGCTCGACCGCAAACGCACGGCGCAACGCGGGAATCGGATCGGTTCCGCCTCCCACACCGACCTCTTTGTCGATGAATGTGAACACCGCTTCCTTGTTTGGCGTGGACGCACTGACAAGCTCACTCGGAGGCTTCTCCAGTGGCTCTCCGTCATCGTAGAACACCACATGAAACCATTGGCTGCGCCGCAACAACTTGATCGATCGTTTCAGTTCCTCCTTCACGAAATCAAAATGCTCTATCATCGACCCGGAGCGGTCAACGACATAAACGACTCGTCTTGCCTCACGGGCTTCAGCCCCCAACCCAAAGAACGTTGGCCCGGTCTGGATGCCGCCGCCGAGACCAACCCGCGAGAGGTCACCACCCCCCGTTCCCACAAGAATCGCCAGGTCTGTGTGCTCCCCCGTCGGATGGTTCGACATCAGCTCGAACCGCTGCGGCTCCATCGTGACGAGTTCTTCCATCGCGCTGTCGCCCGCGGTGGCGAACTCCGGCTCCGGGACGACCTCCACGTGCGGCTGAACGGGCGTCAGGTCGGTTCGCGGTATAGGGAGATCTTCGGGCAGTCTCACCATGCCGGTCAGCCAGGGGACGGCAAACAGGACAAGAAACAGGAAAACGTGGCCGAACAGAGAAACCACCCATGCCAGCAGAATGGCCCGGCCGCTCAACTCGCCCGACGGTTCGTCGATCTGCACGCTCAACTCGGAGACTGCCGGGGTCGCCCTCGCCGGCGGCGCGAGTTCCTCCGCCACGACAACAGGCGAGACGGCATCGCGTTCGAGGGACATCGGCTGCAAACCTCCTGGTTTCCGCTGAGGCGAGCCGGAACAAATCCAGCGGGCAGGCCGCCCGCAGAACACCTGCCGCGGGCGGGGGATGACGTAGTGCGTCTGCCGCACGGAGGAAGTTACAGAAAGCACGGCAGACTTTCCGCATTGGAGTGTACGCATTCTCGCCAAAGCCGTCAACCGCCCGGCCGGAACGGATCCTGCCCGTTGACGTTTGCCGCCGATCGCCCGTATCCTCCGCTGCGCAACAGACCACCGGATCGCCGCGATGCGGGGGAACAGGACTCGGCGATCGTCCGAAGGGAGGATGCGGATGCGGTTTGCGGCGTTTGCTTATGCCTGGTTGGGCTGGGTCGCCGGCGGGATCGCCGACCCATCTGCCGCCCCAACGCCACCGCCGCCGGCGGACGGGCCTGCCTGGGTGATCCGGGAATCCACCGCGACACAGATGGAGCCGATCACGCCCACGAGCCGGCCCACCGGACCGGCGGATGCCTTGGCTCGGGCCAATGATCTCCTGGCCCGGCAGACCGAGCCGGCCGTTTCACGCTGGTTCCTGGATCTGACCCTTCCCGGCGACAACGAACAAGTGCTGGAGAATGTTCGGCGGGCCCAAGCGCTACTCACCGAATCCCGGACCGATACGGACAGACCCGGGACGGCGGACGGAACTCGGCGGGACGACATCGAGGCCCTGGAGGCGTTCGCCCGTGCAATGGAGAGTGTTTTCGCGGCTGGAGAGGGCGACGCGGAGGTCGCGGAGCGCGACCTGGCCAGCATCCGGTTGGCTGTCCTTCTGGAAGACGACCGGGCCGACGTGGCCACTGCGGCCCGGCTCTGGCGGGCCGCCCTGCTGCGCCGGCTGGATCGTCACGACCGGATCCTCGCTCTGCTGCCGGAACCCCTGGCCGGGCTGTCCGCCGAGGGCCGCCGGTTTGATTTCTACGCCCGTCTGCTGCGTGCCCGGTCGATCGCAGACCTGGGCGGATACGCCGCGGCCTGCACCCTGCTGCTCCAGGTGGAAGACAAGTGCGACGAGTGGTTCGCGGCGACCCCGGATGCAGCCGATGCCCGTCGCGCGGCGATGGCGGTCCGATGCCGGGTTCTGCGCCTATGGGCGGATTCGCTGGACCCCGCGACCCACCAGGAAGAACGCGACTGGTGTCTGCGGGCGATCGAACGGGCTCGCGCGGCAGCCTGTCCGGGCGCCGAAACCTGCCCCGTGCTTCCGCTCGAGATGGCCGTGCCGGTTCTGGCACGCTCGTCGGCGCCTCTGACCACGACCCGCACCGCGGACGAACCCGGAGGTCCGCGCCAGGCAGAACCCTCGGAGGCAGGGCACGGCGATAACCTCGAAAAAACGCCTGATCCGGCCCCCGCGCCGTGAGATACCGGGTTGAGCCCGACGCTCGATAACCTACAGATTGATCAGCACACGAACGCCGCCCACCAGCGCGTCGCGGGCATCCTTCAGACCGCCGGGATGTGTGATGAACTGCACATCCGGGGTGATCTCACACCACGGGGTGAGCTGGATGCGGTAGTACAGTTCGTACACCGTCTCCCGGTCGGCCCGGGCGTCCACGTTGTGCCGGAACTGGCTGGATAGAATGCTCTGGGCCACGCCGAACGCCAGCACGTCCTGATCGCGCCCCGGAATGATCCCCTTGTACTGCGCTCCCATCGACCAGAAATGCTGGATCTTGTTGAACCGGCGGTCGGCGAAGCCGTACCGTGCGAACAGCCCGATCCCCTGACTGTCCTTGGCATCGTCGTTCTCCTTCCAGACGAGCTGGTCGAAGCTGAGATAACCGCCCTGGTCGCCACGGTTGGTCTGGACCGCCCGCAGGCCCCCCAGATCATCGATGAACCGCGTCTTCTTCCGGCCGGAATACCACCAGCCGAAACGATAATTGCCCGGCAGGTCTCCGTGTCCGGATGGCAACCGGGGGGTGAATACCGCCTCCCAGATTCCATTGAACTCCGCCTCACCGTGGAAGGTTGTGTCGAAGCCTGTCCGGGTCTGACGCATGTATGCGTCGGCGCCGACCATATGGAAATAGAACCACTCCACCGGCTGGACGCGAAGGTACGCGCCCAGCGTTTTGGTGTGCGGTACCGTGGGGTTGAGAGTGAAATTTGCGTTGAGAAACTGGGTCCAGGGGTTGCAGGCATAGACCGGAGTGTCGAACAGATCCACGGGCGTCAGCAGCTTGCCGATGCGGAACTCGATCTTCTGGTCGAACAGAAACTGGCGATACCACCATTTGTCCACGACAATGGACTCATCGCCCTCGTCCAGCACAAAGGCGGTCCGGCTCAGACTGCCCACATCGGCCTTCACGCCTTCGTTGAAGGTCTCTTTCAGCCGGATGAAGACCAGCCCGCCGTCCAGCAGGCCCATTCGATCCAGATCAAACGTCAGGTTTACCCGGAAGTCGCCGGAAAAATCGTGCGCATGGTGCGTGTTGAGACCGCCGCGAAAGTTCTGCTGAAATGCGGTCGTCTGAACCAGATTGATCGAGATGCCCTTCTCCTCCAGTCGCGGTCGGAGGCCGAACCAGCTTCCGGTCAACTGCGGCGCGGTCCAGAGATCGTACGGCCGCTCGACCGGCTGTGTGGCGGGCGCGGGTGACTGCGGCGGCATCGCGGGCTGACTGGTCTGAGCATTCGCCCAGCCTGCCGCCACCACCAGGACGACCACGCCGCAACCGACCATGCACATTCTCGAACGCAGGAAATCGTGCATTCCAGAATCTCCGTTCCGTTTGTCCAAGAGATACAGCGGACCGGATCAAGCATTGCCTGATGGGGCGTGTCAGTCTCGTGTCTTCAGGCACACCGCCGCGCCGAACGGCAGCCCGCACGCCGGAACCAGGTTTCATCCGAGCCCGGAAGGATACCGCGCCACAGTGATCTGCCGGGCGAACGCTCAGATTACTTTCGGGCTCGGGCATCGTAAAGACGGTAGTTACCAATAACCGGATGAAATCGTCCGGGAGCGATCACCCTCTCAACCGACGCTCCCAAACGGCCGGCCACCATCAATCACTGCCCCTGCCGCGCGCGAAAACGGGCACGACGCCCGCAGGGGCAGGAAAAAACGGCCTTTCGAACCGTCTCGAAATCCCCCCCCCCCAACTGTCTCACAATTGGAACATAAGACGGAATAAATGAAGGGCTACTATCCTAACATCTTGTTATTGCGATAATAAGCAAGCCTTTCCGCCAGAGTCTCGCAGAGAATCAACGACAGTATTTCAAGTCAGTAGTTGACCTTGAGTCGCGAACGCGCCACACTCCGTTAGTCGAAAAGAAGGGGGAAGCGGGCAGAAGGGTGGGCGTTTGTCAGGCCAACCGGAATCGCTCCACGCCAGCCGAACCGGGGACCGACAGGGGCAGAACCCGAACGCGCAGAGGGCCGCAATACACGTGGCGGTAAGTGTTGTCATTCCGGCTTACAACGCAGACACGTTTCTGCGACGTGCCTTGGACAGCGTTCTGGCCCAGACCGAGCCTGTCGGGGAAATCATTGTAATTGACGACGGTTCGACGGACGACACGCGTGCGCTGGTTCGCTCCTACGGCGCGGTCGTTCGCTGCAGATACCAGGCCAATGCCGGCGTGGCCGCCGCCCGAAACCGGGGCATTCACGAGGCTCGCGGTCGCTGGGTGGCGTTCCTCGACGCCGACGACGAGTGGCACCCGTGGAAGAATGAAAGGCAGATGGCGGTCCTGCGAGCGTACCCGGACCTGCTGTGGTGCGCGTGCGAAGGGGAAGTCGTTCGGGGCACGCAGAGCCAGGCCAACCCGTTGGCCCGTCGGGCCCGCCGGGCGCTTCACAAACACGGCTTTTTCTGCGATTACTTCGCCGCAGCGGAAATGGGCGTCTTTCTCCACACCAGCGGCATGCTTGTGGCCACGGATATCCTTCGCGACATCGGGGGCTTCGATACCGCGCTGCACGGACCCGAGGATGTCGATCTCTGGTCTCGCCTGGCTTTGCGGCATGCGGCCATCGGGTACGTGCCGGAAGTGTGTTATCGGTATTACGCGGACGTGGAAAACAGCCTGTCCAAGAACGGTCTTCGCACGCACTACATGCTCAAGAGCATGGCCAAAATTGCGGACGACCTGGAGGAGCATCCCGAACGGGCGGACATCTATCGCGGTTTCGCCCAGCGACAGGCGTTTCGACTGCTGGTGGCCGCCGTCGCCGGGCGGGAAGAAATCAGTGAAGCCGAGGTGGCCGAACACCTGAAGCGCTTTCCCCCCACCCGAATCCAGGCGCTGATCCTGCACACCCTGCCGTGCCTACCGGTCTCACTGCGGAGTCGGCTCGAAGGCCCCATCCGCGACGCCCACCGGAGCTGGCACCAGCGATTCAGCGCCTGACGCCCGCCGGCCCACGGACGATCCGGACCGGGGACCGCAGCGGGCACGCCGCGCTGCTTCCGGCGCTCACGAAGGACACACAAAACGGTTCCCGGCACGCTGGACGACGACCGGGAACCGCGAGTCTGTGCAACCCATGCCGCAGCGCAATCGGCCGCTACGATGCCGGCTTCTTGGCCTGAATGCGATTCAATTTGATGTCGACAATCTCGAGCAGCTCCGCCCACTCGCCTTCCACGAGGTGCTCGGCCAGTCCCTCCGCATTCATCTTGGCCACGACACGGTACGACGCGATCCCCTTGGTGAACTTGTAGTTCACTTTCTCAATCCCCGCGAGTTCTTCCAGCTTCTTCTTGAGTTTGATCGCTTCCCCGGCCGAAAGCCCTTCCACCTCAATCTGGATTTCGCCTCCCGCGGAAATCTGGGTGGCCCACTGCCCCATCACCGTCTCGTACACCTGCTGGACAATCGTTTCCGCCGCGCCGAAAAGCGCCTGCTTGCCCGCCTGGGGGCTGTGCATGCTGATTCCACGAGCCCCCCCGCGCCATTGGGGCAACGACTCGCTGGCCAGCAGCCGTCCGGTGTCCGTGTAGTACATCTTGACCACACAGTCGCCGTTATACATGGCCACCGGCTCGCCGTAGAGGTCTCTCACACCCGCTGCGTTTGCATTGGCCGCGCCTGAAATGAAGATCTGCGTGCCGAAATCCTTGGCAATGGCCTGCATCTTGGCCACGTTGTCATCCGCCGCCGCATCATCCGCTTCCTTCTTCGCGATTGCCCGCACCTGCTCGCCCGCGTACACGTCAAAGCCCGACTTGAGCAGACGTTCCTCGATTTTCGACTCCAGAATGCTGCTGTTGTCCACGACGCCGTCAATTTTCTCTGTAATCAGCACCATGATCCCCGGACGCCCGATCTGATCCAGCACGTTCTGCACCTCCCCCCACGTGCTGGCCACCGCCGATTTGCTCACCCGGGCCCGGATCTCACAGAGGTAGGTGCCGTTCATTCCCTCCCCTTCCTTCAGCACCTTGTAGTCCGTAACGATGCCCTCGGCTCGTGCGTAGATGGTGTCGCGAACCAGAACGAAGTCCTCCGCCTGGGAATGGGAGGAAATCTCCGTTCTACCCCCCTCCTCCAGGGCCTTCCGCAGGGCGTCCTTCCGGGCCGCGTCCTTGCTGATGCCCTCGCCCCGGACCGTGACCTCCACGAAATCCTCGTCGGCCCACAAAGGAGTTCCCCCGGCGAGCAACACTGCGGTCGTCAATACCACCAGCCAACGTCGTACCATCTAAGCCGTCTCCTGCGCCAAAAAAGCCCTGGAATTGCCCACCCGGTCCCTGAAGCCCGGCCATTGTGTTCATTCCGCATCGGGGGTCAAGCGAAATCCGCCCAACCGGTTGCCCGCCCCGCCCGCCCGTGTATCATCCGCTCAATCCTTCTGGAGCAACGTATCATGATGACGTTCCGCAACTCCCCCCGGTTAG
>JBPOIK010000132.1:0-3854 GCA_052034525.1 Planctomycetota bacterium | reverse complement strand
GAAATGATGCAGACGGTTGGAAGCCTTGTTTCGGAGTTCCTGATTCTTGCGGCGCCTTTGGCTCTGGGTTTTGTCGCCCTGGTGGGGATCGTTGCGGTCGTTTCGATGGGAGGCAGAAGGCATGCAGGTTGACGCTGCGGCCATCGAAAAGGCGGAACGGGCTGCGGAGCTGGAGCGGAAGATTCGCGAGCTGCGCGACGACATAGAGCAGTACCCCCCGCACGCGCCGATCCGCGTGGGGAAGCTTGAAAAACTGGCCGCGTACGAGCGCGAGTACGGCGCCCTGTTGCGGGATCTCGACGAAATTCGGGGGCAAAAAACCCTCTTCGGGGAGGAATAGCTATGACGGCGTCGGTGTTCAAGCGCGAGGTGGACCGCCTTACCGCAATCATCGAGGCGCTCGTCTCGTACCATCCTGCAGGAATGATGATCCTCTTGGGAGAACGCCCCGCGCTTTCCTCGTCGGAGTGGGCCGATCTGATCGAAGCGGTGAAGTCGTCTCCGGAGGAAGAGAGAGTGGACGTTTCGCCGAGCACCGACGCTTTTTTTCATCGCGTCGCCGAAGGACTGGACATAACGCGGTATCTGGAAAAATACGGGGGCTGGAAGTCGGTCGTGGAGGCCTCGAAAAACTTTCGGGCCCGCAATCCGCAAGACTGGAATCTGTTCGTGGAGGCGCTGAGGCTTGAAATGGATCCGCTTTCCTCGCGGTTGCAGGAGAGCGGCATCGAGCGGATATCGGCGATGTACGGGGTTTCGCGCAAGACGGTGCTCAGGCGTCGACGCATAGTTCCCATCTCCATCGCGCAGAGCATTGTGAGCGGATTTCAAAGGGCGCTTTTTTCAAGCTGATTTTTTGTCCCGTCTGAGTCCCGTCTGTGTCCGTTCTGTGTCCATTCTGTGTCCGTTCTGTGTCCCGCCTGTGTCCCGTCTGTGTCCCGTTTGAGTCCCCGATGTTCCCAAGATATTCCCATTCTAATTCCGCGAATGGTGGTATTATCGTATTGTCTCCTTCCGTCGAGGGCGTTCCGGACACTGCTTCCGGGGCGCCCTCTTCATTTTGGGAGAGCATATAACAACGGGAGGGAAGCCCATGACCGCTGAATACGTCCTCTGGGGTATTCCGGAGGAAAAGCGCCTGCGGATCGGCGTTTCCGATCTCCGAAAATCCCCGCTCCCTTTCGGCGCGGATGTCATCACCAGCGTGGAGGCGTGCGATCTTCGGATGATGCGCCGGTGGTGCGAGCGCCGCGCCCGGCGGAAGTGGTCCGTGGAGAAGATGCGGACCGTGTGTGGTGAGTCGTCGTGATCGGCAACGGATCGAAAACGACGCAGCCGATCCGCAGCGCGTCGGACCGGGAGGCCATGTCGGGCTGGTTCTATAGGCGGTCCGCGCGGGATCATGCGCTGTTCATCTTCGGCATCTACACGGGGAGGCGTATCGTCGACCTGGTGAAGTTGAACGTCGGCGACGTGGCGTTCATCGACAGGCGCGGCCGCCTGTGCGTGAAGGAGCGTCTGGAGATCGTGGAGCAGAAGACGGGGAAGCGCACGGACATTCTGATTCACCCGTCCGCAAGGCGCGTTCTGTCGCGGTATTTCCGGGAGCGCATGAAGGAGGCTCCGTCGAAGGGGCGTCTGCTGCTGGAGCCGCTGTTCAAGTCGCGCAGGACGAACAAGGACGGAGAACAACGCATAGCGTCCGGGCACGCATGGCGCATTCTGAAGCAGGCCGCCGGGGCGTGCCGTTTGAACTACAGAGTAGGAACGCACAGCCTGCGCAAGACGTTCGGATACAACCTCTACCAGCAAGGCACCAGCATAGAGCTGATACAGAAGCTGCTGAACCACAGCTCCCCCGAGGTCACGCTGGCGTACATCGGCATCACCCGCGACGATCTCGACGAGGCGATACTTGCAATCCCATAGTAATCCATTTCACTGCATGCAATACCCTCACTTTGTTCTTATCGTGCGACAACGGGCCGATTTTGACGGCAGCCTGTTTCACCCGAACTCGGGGTAAGGGGCTATTTCTCGAAGCCTTGCTATCGCACGCTCTACGCTGCATTTCCGAATGTGATAGTTCTTAGTTTTACAGCATTGGAGTGGACTAGGGCGCAAACGCCGATAACAACAGGCGTCGCGGGTCCTCCCGAGGGGGGGAAGGGTCGAGGTCGGCTCGCTGACCACGACTTTCGGCTAGCGCCAGAATTGTACTGTTTCGTTTCGTGCGTTTGACCAAAGGGTTAAGTCCTTGCAAAATCATACTTTTCCAAAACGAAATGGGGTATTTGCAGGGGGTTTATTCAGCAATTTATCAGGAGTTTTACAACCTCTTCCGGCAACGCTAAAGGCGGGTGTTTTTTTATATGGTACACAAAGTACAATCAGGAGCGGATGAAGCGGAAAAAGCATACACCGTGAAAGCCATAGCGGATTTGCTGCTGCTCTCCGAGCGGAGGGTGCAGCAGTTGGTGCAGGAGAAGGTAATTCCCCGCGCCCGCGCCGGCGAGTACGCCCTCACCCCCTCCGTGCAGGGGTATATCCGCTACCTGCAAGACAGGATTCAGACCGGCGACGATCCGGACCTTACTCGGGAGCGCGCGCTGCTGACTAAGGTGCAGCGCGAAACCGCCGAGCTGGAGCTTGCGGCGATGCGGGGAGAGATGCACAAGAGCGAGGATGTGATGACGGTATGGACGGAGTGCATCGTGAACTGCCGGTCGCGCCTGCTGGCCATCCCGACCAAACTCGCCCCCGTGCTGTACGAGGCGGAGACGGTCGCGGACATTCAAGAGGCGCTGAAAAAAGCCGTGTACGAGGCCCTCGATGAGCTTGCGGAATACAGCAAGGAGCGAATATCGGGTATGGTCCCTGTGGACGAGGTTTGACGCCCTCTGGAGCCCTCCCCCGGAGATCTCCGTGGCGGACTGGGCGGACAGGGAGCGGCGGCTTTCGCAGGAGTCCAGCGTCGAGCCGGGGCGCTGGGTGACGGACAGAGCGCCGTACCAGCGGGGAATAATGGACGCAATCTCCGATCCGCGGCAGCAGGACGTGGTCATCATGAGCGCCGCGCAGGTGGGGAAGAGCGAAATACTCAACAACACGCTGGGAATGCACATCGATATCGACCCGTGCCCCATGATGATGGTGCAGCCGACCATCGACGACGCGGAAGACTACAGCAAGGACCGCATCGCGCCGATGATCCGCGATACGCCCTGTCTTTCCGTCAAGGTGAAGGACCCCAGGTCCCGCGACAGCGGCAACACGCTCCGGCACAAGAAGTTTCCCGGCGGGCAGCTCTTCCTCGGCGGGGCGAACTCGCCCTCCGGGCTGGCGTCGAAGCCGATCAGGCTGCTGCTGCTGGACGAGATCGACAGGTACCCGGCCTCCGCAGGATCCGAAGGCGACCCCGTTCTTCTGGCGCGCAAACGGACCCAGAACTTCTGGAACAGGAAAGTCGTCCAGGTGAGCACGCCGACGATCAAGGGCTTGAGCCGTATCGAAAAGTTGTACGAGTCCTCGACGATGGAGCAATGGTGCGTTCCGTGCCCGAAATGCGGGGCGGCGCACCCCCTCGAATGGGCGAATTTCGACCATAAAGACCTCGAAAATATCCGCCTGAAGTGCCCGTCGTGCGGTCAGTACAGCGGAGAACAGGAGTGGAAGTCGATGCAGCCCCGGGGGCGATGGGTGGCCCGCAAAGAGCACCACGTCCGCGGCTTCCACATCAACGCCTTTTCCTCTCCGTGGACGTCGTGGCGGGAGCTTGTTTTCGCCTATCAGGAGGCCAAAAAGGACGGCGACGACGCCATGAAGGTGTGGTGGAACACCGTTCTGGGGCTGAC
>JBPOIK010000032.1:0-3571 GCA_052034525.1 Planctomycetota bacterium | reverse complement strand
AATCTTGTCTACTCGGGGACGTGGTTTTTCAGCGCGCTGCATCTGATGAAGTGGGCGACGGCCCTGTTGCCTGTCGCGCTTCTGGGGGTGGTGGCGGGGTGGCGGGTTTTGCGGCACGGGGCAGAGGCCGCGAGGTTCCGGCTGGACGGATTTGCGGTGCTGTGGCTGTTGCTGCTGGTTTATACGACTCTACAGCCTCTGTGGACGGATGTGCGGTCGATGACGACGTTCTACAGGGAGTGGTTTTTCTTCGCGTCTCTGTGGCTCGCTTACGCGCTGGCCTACAGTCTGGCTGATGAAAGGCTGGTGCGGGCGCTTCTATGGGGGGCGCTTGCGAACGCGGCGCTGAATGTGTTTTTCGCGGAGCTTCAGATGCGGTGTATGGCAACTGGGGTGCCTTTAATAGCATTATCGGCCCCCGGGAATTATATCGGGAACACTGGGCAGCAAAATATGTTCGCCTTCTGGATGACTATAGCGGGCATCGGAGGGAGCTTCCTGATGCTTTCGGGGACGTCGTTCAGGGAGAGACCTTTTCAGAGGGGGGCGCTGCTCGCTCTGACGGGGGTTGTTTTCTGGGGGCTGATTGCGTCGACGAGCCGGTCGGGGATTCTGTCGCTGTTGCTGGGGGTCGCGGTGATGTCGGCATTTTATCTGCGCGGGGAGGGGCGGCGGGCGCTTTCGCGGGTCGCTTGCGTCGCGCTGCTGTTCGCGGCGGTGATGGCGCTGAATGTGTCGATGAGCCCGGGGCGCAGCTCTCAACTTCTTTACAAGATGGAGGATATGGTCACGCAGCCTCTGTCGATAGCGAACAGGGATAGCATCTGGGCTACAAGCTGGACGATGTTTGCCCGCGACCCGTGGCGTGGGGTCGGCCTGGGGCAGTTCAAGTGGCACTATATCGACGCAAACAATTTGATGAAGGCTCGATGGCCGCATCTTAGCGTCAACTTCACTATGTGGGCGCACAACGAGTTCCTGCAGTGGATGACTGAGGGAGGCATCCCGGGGGCGTTGCTGATGTTCGCCCTGTGGGGGTTGTGGGGGGTCTCGGCGGGTCGGGCGTTTTTCAAACGAAAGCGTTTGTCGCCGGAGGCGATCTGGGGGTGCTCCCTCGTCGCCGCCTTCTTCTTCAATGCGCTGTGGACGCGCCCCTTTCACAGGATAGAGAACGCTCTGTGGCTGTCGCTGGCGTTCGCGGTGGCTAACAGAGAGACCATCGGGCCGGTTTTTAAGAGGCCCGTCTCGACGACGATGAAATGGGGGCTGAGGGCCTTGGGGGGCGTGATGTGCGGCGCCTCCCTTCTGGGGTTGCTGTATCTGGCCGACGGGATAAGAGGCGACCGCCTGCTGAGACTGGCCGCGGAGAGGGAGAAGGGGAACGCGACCGCGGTGACGGAGCTGTACAGGAGGGCGTATTCCAGCCTGATGGTGCGCGACCTGGTCGAGAAGCAAACGGCGTACTTCTCCATCGAGCTGGGCAAGGCGATCGGGAAAAGGGAGATGGTCGCGGACGGGCTGAATACGCTCGTCGATCACTTCCGCAAGCAGCCACACGTGGAGGACCTGGGGCTGTTGCTGGACTGGGCTTATGCGGTGAATAATCCGGATTTCCGGCGGTATATCGAGTCGTTCGTCTACGCGCCGCCGAAGGATGGGTCGGCGGACTCGCCCGACGCAATGGTGAAGAGCGAGTAGGGCTACGGGCGCGAAGTCGTCCCGAGAGTGCGGTTCCATCGTCGTGAGGATCGTTCCTGTTGTCATCCCGACGACCGCCCCTATTGTCATCCCGACGACCGCCCCTATTGTCATCCCGACGACCGCCCCTGTTGTCATCCCGACGACCGCCCCTGTTGTCATCCCGACGACCGCAAGGGAGGAGGGATCCTGCATAGAGCCGCATCCAACCCGAGGTCCCTCGTCGCTTTGCTTCTCGGGACGACATAAGCAGGCGACAGGCGAAGCGCAGCGAGCCTTCCGGCAGTTGCATGCCGGAGGCTTCGCGCAGTCGATCGCTTATCCCGAGGTCTGCCCCTATTCTCATCCGACGACTGTTCCTTTTGTCATCCCGACGACCGCAAGGGAGGAGGGATCCTGCATAGAGCCGCATCCAACCCGAGGTCCCTCGTCGCTTCGCTCCTCGGGACGACGAGGGCAGGCGCCGCTCGGTACGACCAGGACGCCCCCGCACGGGACTGACCCCCCTGCAACAACTACAAAAACGTCCCTCTGACCAGTAGCGACGGGATGTACACCAGGCCGCTCAGGACGTGGGCCCAGAGGCAGATGGAGAGCGTCGCGTTTCTCCAGGTCCTCGGGCCCTTTTCCATCAGGCGCGCACCGTAGCGGGCGCAGCTCTCCATGAACAGTATGTACGAACAGACTACCGCCTGCCAGAAGAAGTTGCCGTGGGTTAGCCTGGGGCCGGTCTCTGCCAGCAGGGCGAAGATCAGCAGCGAGGCGGCGTACAGCGCCCAGGCGTAGCGCAGCCGCCCCTGGCGGGCCTCGCTCGGGTGGAGGATCACCAGGGCTGCGGGGAAGATCAGGGAGATCGCCAGCGACAGGGGTATGTCGGGCGAGAACTGGCGCCAGACCAGCAGGGGACGGAGCGCCACGCCGGACTGCCCGACGTGGCCGGGGTAGGTGGTGCCGAAGGAGAGGGCGTAGATGAGGGCGTACATCCCTATGATCAGCAGCCCCGCTGCCGCGACGGGGATCATGTTCTCCGCGAAGCGCCTCGCGCCCCCCTCCCTCGCCGCGGCCCTCAGCATGAAGAGCGGGTAGACCGCGACGAACGCGAACACGAAGCTGGGCTTGACCAGGACGTTGAGCACGACCAGCAGCAGTATGGCCCTCAGCCCCGCCCTGTCCGACGGGTCCTGAAGCTGCCGCCAGGACCGGTGGAAGAGCATCAGCGCGAAGGGCATCAGGAAGATGGTGGTCGAGTTGTGCCAGACGTTCGGGGGTATCTGCCCGAGGTAGAAGTACCCCCCCGCCCGGAACAGGCGCATCGGAACGCTCTCCGCCAGCAGCAGGGCTACCGCGAATACGAGGGAGAGACGCTCCGGCGAGAGCCATCCCTGGCGCGCGCCGCTCGCCTCGGCCAGCGACTCGGCCAGTATGCGGCGCGTGACCGCGAACTTGGCCGCCACCGCCGCCCCCATCAGCAGGGACGTGGAGAAGCACAGCCATCGCCACGACCACGTCCTGCCGAGCGCCAGGGCGTAGACCGCGAGGTAGTACAGGAAGTTGGCGGGCATGGGCACCCTGCCGGCGACCGCGTCCCGGACGTAGTAGGCGTGGGGGCGGATGTCGGTGGTGACGTCGTTCAGCCACAGAGCTACGAAGTAGATCGCGGAGGCGACCAGCACGACGGCCTCCGGGGCCAGGCCGCGCAGGCGGCCCCCGTGGCGGATGCCGCGGACAGCCCCGGCGGCGCGCTCCCTCTTCATATGGTAAACACCGCGATCCCGGCCATCACCAGCAGCAGCCCGGCGATCCTCCTCGGGCCGAGCCTGTCGCCGAAGAAAAGCCGCCCCAGGCAGGGGACGAAGACGAACCCGGCGGACTC
>JBPOIK010000216.1:0-32415 GCA_052034525.1 Planctomycetota bacterium | reverse complement strand
ACGAGCGCGGCGCCCGGGTACCGGGATAGGTTCGGATGCGGAACGCATCGAGCGTCAAGTCGAATTCCAGGGGCAATTCCTGCGGCGAGTATTCCAGGTCATAGAGGTTCTCGCCCAATTGTACCGTTTGGCGAGCGCTTTGGTGCAGGCTGAGCTCCAGGCGGGCCTCGCCGTGCCGGACCTCCAGTTCCAGCGCGGGGCGGGGATCGTCGCCCGGGGGCGTGCGAGCTTCCAGTGCGTCGACTACGCGGGCGTGATCCAGCCGCTCCAGGATCGTCAGCGTGACGGAACCCCACGGCGCGGCCAGCGGCTGGCCAATGACGATCGGCACCCCCGCCGGCTCATCGGCGGCGGGCGAGAACACCGCGTGCATCGCTCCGTCCGCGCCGGCAAGAATGATGGCGGCAAGCGCCCGCCGATCCACGGATTGGGCCGTGTCGGCCGCGGCCGTCTCCGCGGACACGCCGACCGGCAGCGGCCGGACCTCCACACGGATCAGCCCGGCACGTTCCGGCGAGCCGTCGAATACCCAGCCGCACGTTTCCTGTTCTTCGTTTCGGATGCATACCCGCACGGCCAGGCTGGGTTGGGGATTGTCGTTGAGCACACGTCGGACCGGAACGGCATCGGGCAGGTATCGTCGGACGCGAACGGTCATTTCGCCCAGCGTCAGCGGCGGGATTCTTGGCGCATCCACGGGCCTGTCGGATGCCAGATTCACGGGCACGCTCTGCTGCCGGCCGGTCTGCCGGTCGTGAGCGACCAGCATCAGACGCTGGGATTCAAAGACGTGGCAGGTTTCTCCCTCGCGCAGGGTCACGCTCCCGCGCTCTCCGAAGACGCCGGTCACCAGCGCCCCGCCCAGGATGACCAGCACGGCCACGTGAGTGATCAGGAATCCCATCTGCCGCCGGCCGTATGGCCAGCGCACGACAAGGGCCAGCGCGGTGTTGACGGCGAGAAGGCCCAGGATGAGCTGAAACCAGAGGTGTTCGTAAATGGCGGAGAGGGTCAGCTCCAGGCCGTGTCGCTGCTCGTACATCGTGGCGTAGGCCATCGAAACCAGCAGCATCATGAGCAGGACGCTTGCCAGGCGCAACGACGCCAGCGCGTGCACAATCGTTTTTGTCCGGCTCATGGGAGCCCGAGCAGACGTCTCTGGGTTACCGGACATATCGCGTGACACCATGCCCGTGGATCGTCCCGAACCGGCGGCCGCTCGCCAGCTTAGTGCATTCCGGTTCGCGGGGCCATAGGAAAGTTGAGTTACCGGACGTCTCGAAATCGAGGCGGACGGCGGGTCGCCGCAGCACCGGGCTGATGGCGCGCCGGACAATCCCGCATTGCCGCCCCCCATAACGGAAGTGGCTCCCGGACCCATCCGACGAATAGGAAGCGGTGCCGAGCGCTGTATCGGCGCCGTGAATTGAACCGCTGCTCGGCGGCCGGATCAGGTCGTATACCTGCGCCGCGAGGCCGCGCCCGGATCGCCCTGATGTCGACGTTTCCGCTGGCCTTCAAAATCGTCCGCAACGGGGGAATGGAGGAGGTGCGCGTCGACGACCGTCCGGAGCTGGTTCGTCTGCGGACGGAGCTGGAGCTGATCCGCCGCTGCGGCCTGGGAGCCGATCGCCCGGTGGTCGAGGCTCTTCAGGAGATCGTTACCGACACCGGCGGCGACGATGCCCGGGAGCTGCTGACCATCCTGCTGGATGCGATGAACCCTCTCGTGCAGGCCGCCATCGCGCGGATTGACCGCGAGTCCCCGGGCGTCCGCCGGGAGATGCCCGAGCAGGTGATCGCATCCGAGGCCGGGAAGTTCCGCGGCGACCTGGCGAACTGCCTCCGGCGATCCGCGCGGCCCGACGCCGCGGCGCTGGCGGAAGCGTATCAGCGGCGATCGCAACTGAACATCCAGGACCTCCCGATGCCCGCGGAAACGGGCGTTGCCGCCGCCCCGGCGGTCGATTCGACGAGTCGGCCGACCCCTGATGAGGGATCCAACACGATGAGCACGAACGCATCCGATTCGCAGAAAAACGAGCTCGATGCCCTGGGCCGAGACATCGATGAAGCCATCGATTCGTCCGCCCGAGCGGCGGCCGATGGCAACGTGGAGGCCGTCCTGAAGGCCGCCGTGGAAGCAGCCGACCGGCAGGAGGTCAACGACACCAACGATGAGGTGGACCAGTTCCTGGACGACGCGCTGGCCGAACTGGACGCCGTGGAGAAAGCGAGCCAGAGCTCCAGCGCCGCCGCGCCGCCGGAACCCGCACCCGCCGCCGCAGACGAGGAGACGGTCGATGTCGACGCGTTCATCGCCGCGGTGGAAGAGGCGGATCAGTTGGCCGTCATCGACACTAACGAAGAGGTTGCCGGGCTGGTGAGCCAGGCCCTGGAACAGGCCGAACAGGCATCGGCCCCCGTTGCGACCGCACCGAAGGAGGCCGGCCCGAATCCGGACGCCGGCACCGTGGCGACGGAACCGGCGGACTCAGGGATGGTTCGCGATGCGAATGAGGAAACCCCGCGCGTGCCGAGCGGCACGCCGGAAGAAACAAACACCCCGCCGGTCCCGGCCAATGTCGACGGGCAAGAGCCGCCGGTGAACATTGAGGCCTTCGCCGCTGCAATCGAGGAGGCGGACAAACAGGTCGTCCGTGACCTCAACGAAGACATCGACCAGTTCCTCACGCAGGCCCTGGAAGAGGTGGACGCCGTCGTTCCGGCCGGGTCGGACGTTCCTGCCGTGTCCGGCCCGGAACAGCTCGAACAGATCGCGCGCGGAGAACCGCGCCCGCCGCCCGACCAGCGCACCGGCGTAGCCCAGACCGTCGAGACCGCCATCGCGGAGGTCGCGTCCCATCTGGATCAGGTGGCGTCGCAGGTGGACGCCGGGGCGAGCGATGCGGGTGCGGCCACTATCCCGACGACCGGTGTGGACCTGGAAGCGAGTCCCAGCGCCGACGACGCGCTGGTCGGTGTGGAAGTGGGCCTGACGTCGCTGGTGAACGCCGTGGGACAGTCGTCGACGCCGGAGAAGGCCGCTCCGCAGCCGTCGGCGAACACCTCGGAGAGTCCGCCGCCGGAAGTCCCCGCGGCCGCCGGCGCACCGGCCACTCCCGTCGCCACCCAACCGACCGTGGAACCCTCCCGGCCGGCAGAAGCCATTCCCACTCCTCCTGTCGCGGAGGCCCCTGCCACGGCACCGGAGCCCGCGCCCGCGGCACCCGCCGCCCCGGAAGCCGCGGCGCCGAACGTGTGCCCGGCGTCCGTTCCCGCAACCGCTGTCGATGACATCGAGCGCGGTGTCGGTCAGCTTGCCCGTTTCCTCTCCGGGGAGGTACTGCACCTCTGGACGCAGGCCAAGCAGGCGATGCAGGAGGCCCAGGCGTTCCGGAACGAATCGCAGCGCATCCACGCGGAAACCGGCCGGATGCTCGCGGAAGTCCAGGCCATGCAGCGGGAAGTCGCCACGGCCCGAGAGCAGGCCCAAAGCGATCGACAGGAAGCACAGAACCTCCGGGATGACATTCGAAAGACGTTGGAACGCGTTCGCCGATGCGCCGACGACGCGGCAAACGCGGCGGATGCGGCTCAGACGGAGGCCCGCAACGCCGCTGCGTTCGCGCAGCTGGCCCGGCCGCCCAAATGACCGAAGCCGTGACCGCGTGGTCCGGCGGCGCCGCGCCCCGGGTGCCGTCGGGTCTGGAGAATCGTATGCGCCCGCTGACCCGATTTACCGTTCTCGGCCTGGTTTCGATTCTGTCGGCTTCATCGGCGCTCGCCAGCGCGCCGCTTGTGCCGCAGCGCGTCCGACAGGCCGACCTGCCCCGTTCGACGGGCTCCGTCGTCGAACCTGCCCAACTGGGCGGCGGAGTCACCTTCGCCGTGACCGTGGACGATCCAGACGGCGCCTACGCCGACTATCACGACAACGTCCGAACGGTCATTGAGGCCGCCGCTGCGGAATGGGCTCAGCACCTCAACGGGCGGGCAACCATCGAGGTGCGAGTGTGGTTCGAGGACGGCGACTTCCTTATGGCGTCGCGGGCGATGGTGGCCGTCGAGACGGGGCGGACGTTCAACGGATATGACGTCTACCAGATCGGCACCATTTGGGAGATCGCCGGGCACGGGGATCCGAACGGATCGACGGCGGACGCGGAGATCGTCGTCGCCGTCGGCTCGCTCGATGTGATGTTCTGGGGCTATCCGGCCCCTCCGCCGGCCGATCGCTACGATGCCTTCGAAACCGCGCTGCACGAGCTGGGCCATATTCTGGGTTTCGCGTGCTCCGATGACTATTACGCCGGGCTGGCCGATTGGCTCACGACGTACGATCAGCACGTCGTGGTGTCCGGCACGACGGCCGGATTCACCGGGCCAGAAGCCGTCGCGGTCTTCGGGCAGGCGGTGCCGCTGTCCGACGCCACCTCGCCCGGCTCGTGGCCGCACACGGACATACAGAGCGGTCCGGGCGCGCTGATGTATCCGTTTGCCGATCCCGGCACGCGTTTGGGGATCACGGACCTGGAGCTGGCCATGCTGTCGGACGCGGGAATGCCCATTCGAGACTCTCGCCGCGATCCGCCCATCGTGCCGGAACCCGACACGGACGGGGACGGGATTCCCGATGAGGATGACAATTGTCCGAACACGTACAATCCGAGCCAGGCTGATGCCGACGCCGACGGTGTGGGCGATGCTTGCGACGGCTGTCCGTACGATCCGGACAAGACCCGGCCCGGCCTCTGCGGCTGCGGCGTAGCCGACACGGACAGCGACGCGGACGGCACGCCGGACTGCCTGGACGGATGCCCAACCGACCCGCACAAGATCGATCCCGGCGTCTGTGGGTGCGGCAAACCCGACGCAGATCTGGACGGCGATGGTCGGCCGGACTGCGACCAGTCTTTCATCATTATCGATGACGAACCGGACGACGACGGACCGGCGGGTCCGGCGCCGTCGGGCGGAGTCGGCCGCGCGGCCACCTGCGGCGCCGGCGCCATGGCGATGCTGCCGCTGGCGACAGGACTGTTTCTTGTCATGCGCTTCGTGCGCGGTTCGCGCGGGCGCGGATGACGCATTCGCTCTGTCACCTCGGCGCATTGGCCTGCGCCGTGCATGAAACCGCCTTTCGCCGGCGCCCCGGAAAAAGGGTGTACAACCGTTACGGGCCCGGTATAATCACGTCGCATTGTCTGTCGGTCCTGCGCGTACCGGCTTGTTGTTTGTGGCGCACTGATTCCCGAAAGGAGGCAAAACGATGTATTGGTTGTTCCTTCTGATCGGTCTTATTGCCTATGGTTTCGCCACGGGCGGCGTTTTCGCCCTCTGACGGCCGATCGAGTGCGTGAGGATCCCGGCTTGCCGGGAGCCTGATTTGCGCATGAGCGCATGGAGCGGTCTGTCCAAGACACGGACCGCTCCGTTCTTTTTTCTGCGTCTGCCACGACGCGGCGGGGCCGGCACGGCGAGGGTCCGGGGCCGCACCGCCGGATCGACCACAACACATTCATGTTTCGCGCGCGGATGCCCGCGCCGCCGGAGGTGCCGCGATGAGCAAGCCGATCGTTTTCGCATTTGCATTGATGATGATGTCGGCAGGCCGGGTCTGCGCTGAGACGCCGCCCGTAACGAGCGCGCCGGGCATCGAGGTCTCCGAACAAATGGAACCGCCTCAGATGGTGCTTCTGTACTACGGCTTCGATTCCAACGGTCCGCGAGACTGGCCGGCCGACCGTCTTCGCCATTACCTGGCCTATCACGTCGATCGCGGCACGGAAACGGAGCGTCCGGTGGACACGCTGTTCGATACCGTGCTGTGGATGTATCGCCGGAGTTCGCGCGGGCATCTGTTCGAAACGTCCGCCAAGGAGGCTCCCACCACCGCGTTCGACTGGCATGAGTGCATGGATCGGCTCTTTGCCCCGAACCTGCAACTGGCGGCGCTGGAGACGGCCGCCGCGGACCTGGAACGCCGGATCGACCGGTCCATCCGGGTGAACGTCGTGCTGACGCTGCCCTATCCCGACGTGCGGGTGACGGATTGGTCGGAGTCGCCGGAGGGACCCCGATGGGATTTTCGCCGTGACGATGAGCCCCGCCGACAGGCCGTCCGGTGGTACATCCGGGAGGCCGTGCAGCGCTGGCAAGCCGCCCGTTTCGCCCACCTGCGGCTGCTCGGCTTTTACTGGTTCAATGAGGGACACGTGAACCTGCGCACGGCGGAGGAGGTCCCGGACGAATCGCTCCGCACGGATATCGCGCTGATCCAGGACACCGCCCGATTTCTTCACTCGCTGAAGACGGACGGTCGGCCGCTCACTCTGACGTGGATTCCCTACAGTCCCTACGGCCACGAGCGGCTGGAGGTCGTGCGAGACCTTCTGACGGCGCCGGCGGAGGCGCGGGTGGATTATCTGATGATCCAGCCGAACTATTTCTTCGCCTACTGGAAGAAACAGCGGGCCGACCTGGTGCAAACCGTGCGCGGCGCCGCCTCCGTGGGGGCCGGCGTCGAGCTGGAGTGCGACGAAGCCCTGGTCAAAGACGAGGCCATGCGGCAGCGATGGCTGGAATACCTGGAAACCGTATCGACGGAGCACTCGGGCTGGCGCCGGACTCCGGTATCGTGCTACCAGGGTCTGCGCGCCGTCCACGAAATGGCCACGCGCCCGGAGCTGGCCCCCTGTTACGACGCGCTCCACGAATTCCTCAAGAGCCACCGGGGCGATGCCGGGAGTCCTGAGCGTCGGCCCTGACGGGCGTGTTCAACGTTCCAATCACCCGCCAAGGCTACGGTGCCGTTATCGGGGTGTTCGAGGATTCGCGGCAGGTCTCTTTTTCATGGCCGAGCGTTTGCTATACTGGTCCGGCCATGCGTAAGGTGTATGTTCTGGATACGAACGTCCTGCTGCACGACCCGGCGTCCCTCATGCGTTTTGTGGACAACCAGGTCATCATTCCCATCGATGTAATCCAGGAGGTGGACCGCTTCAAGCACGAGCAGAGCGAACGCGGCCAGAATGCCCGGCAGGTCTCTCGCCTGCTGGATGGCCTGCGGAACGGATCGAGCCTGGCCGAAGGCGTGCATCTGGACAACGGCATCGAACTGCGCGTGCTCTGCGATCCGAACGATCCGCTCCGCTCCGGCGGCCAGAAGGCGGACAACCACATCCTCCGCATCGCGCGGGACATCCAGCGACAGCAGCCACAGACCCCGGTCATCATCGTTACCAAGGACATCAACCTGCGCATCCGGGCGGATGCCATGGGCCTGCGGGCCCAGGACTACGAATCCGACCGGGTTTGCCTCTCGGATCTGTACACCGGTCACACGGAGTGGGAACTGCCCGCTCCGGACGTGGAGCGGCTGCGCGGCCAGAAGGTTCTTCCGCTGCCGGACGAACCGGACCTGAGCCCGAACCAGTATGTGCTGGTCCGGTCGGCCGACGGCGTGCGGAACACCGTGCTGGCCCGGCGACTGGGCGCACAACCCCTGCTCAAGGCGCTCGAACGGTTTGAGGAGGGCGTCTGCGGCATCCGCCCGCGCAACAAGGAGCAGTTCTATACGCTCGACGCCCTTCTGGACGACGACATCCGGCTGGTCACCATCATGGGCAAGGCGGGTACCGGCAAAACACTGCTGGCCATTGCCGCCGCCCTGCACCAGGTGCTGGTGCGACGCCGATGGCGCGGCGTTGTGGTGGCCCGGCCGACGGTCGCCGTCGGCAAGGACATCGGGTTTCTGCCGGGCGACATCGAAAACAAGATGGCCCCCTGGATGCGGCCGATCGTCGATACCATCGAGTTCCTGTTCGACACGGCCAAGGGGATCAGCCGCAAGACGGACCTGAACGGACTGCTGAAAAGCGGCGTGATCGAGATCCAGCCTCTCTCCTACATTCGCGGCCGGAGCATCAGCAATCGGTTCATCGTGGTGGACGAGGCCCAGAACCTCTCGCCGCTGGAAGTCAAGACGGTCATCACCCGCGTGGGCGAGGCCTCGAAGGTGATCATGACCGGCGACCCGTACCAGATCGACAACCCCTACGTCGACTCCGCCAGCAACGGCTTCAACTCCCTGGTGGAGCGATTCCGGCCGCAGCCCATCGCCGCGCACGTGGAACTTCGCAAAGGCGAGCGCAGCGAACTGGCCGAATTGGCGGCCAACCTGCTCTGAAGCGGATGACGTGGCGCCGCGTGGAGGCCGTGCGTAACATGGGCGCTCCCATGCAATTACGAACGTCGGCCCACCCGACGAAAAGGAAACGCCTCCGAAACCCGGGCTTATTCACCCGTCGCGGCAGAGCAACCACCGAACCTCGACGCCTCATCCGCAGAACCTGACGACGCCAGGAGAACGCGCCGGCTCATCGCCCTCCAGGCGGCCGAAGGCCAAAGCCCACGCGGTCTGAGCCGGGCAGACTATTGCCGGGGGACGCCAAACGGGGCATCTCTGTTATTGACATCTGACGCGGGTTGAAGAGGCGGCGGGCCATGCCCAGGACCGCACGAGCTGTCGAGGCGGGAGCCGGGTTCCTCGGCCGTCAGGCCGATCGCGCCTTAAATGCATCCGGACTCCGGGAGATCGTCAGCGCGGCATCATATGTGATGTCCCCGCGCTGGTAACCCTCCAGCAGTGCGTGGTCCATCGTGATCATCCCGTACTTTCGCCCCGCCTGGAGTTCGGTGTAGAGCTTGTGAATCATGTTATCACGGATGTTGTGCCGCACGCCCTGCGTACCGACCAGGACTTCACAGCAGAGCACCCGTCGGCCCCCCAGCGCGTGAGGCAGCAACTGCTGTGCGATTACCGCCTGAATGGTGTTCGCCAACATGTGCCGAACCTCGAACTGCTCGCCCTCCGGAAACGCCGAGACGATCCGCTGCACCGACATCACCGTATCCGGCGTATGCAGCGTTGCGATGACCAGATGCCCCGTCTCCGCCGCCATCAGTGCCGTGTGCATCGTCTCCGCGTCCCGCATCTCGCCGACGCCGATGACGTCCGGATCCTGGCGAAGGATGTGAACCAGCGCCTGCCGGAAGCTGTGCACGTCCGTCAGCAACTCCTGCTGAATCACGATGCTCCGCTTTGCCGTGTGGGTATACTCCACCGGATCCTCAATCGTGATGATCTTCTTGCGAAACTCGGAGTTGATTCGGTCGATCAGGTAATGAAACGTCGTCGTCTTGCCGACGCCGGTCGGCCCCGTGATGATCACCAGGCCGTTCGGTTTGCGGGCCAGGTCGTCCACCAGCGCCGGAAGCCTCAGCTCGTCGCGGCTCCGGATCGCAGGCTCGCTGAGTCGAATGGACAGTTCCGGGATCCCATTTCGGTAGTAAATGGTGATCCGGGCCCTGTCCGTCCGGCCAAAACGGGTCGAGAAGCAGAGCTGCCAGTCCCGTTCCAGCGTCTGCCGCTGCACGTCATTCAGGCGTTCAAAGGCCAGCGTCCGTGCCGCTTCGGGCGAGATCGATTCACCCTTCGCGGCGACGATCTGCCCATCCACCCGGAACATCGGCGGCAGCCCCACCACGATGTGAATATCGCTCGCCTCGTGTTTTCGACCCACTTGAAGCAGATCGTCCAGGTTCATACCGTCACCATCCAGCCCAGCAGCCGTCTCAGCCAGCCCAAGAAAGACACGGAACGCAGCGCCGCGATCGCATTGCTGGCTTCGACATAGTCGCTGCGCAGTTCCAGGCACCGCTCGTAACTCCGGCGAGCGGCTCCGACCGCCCCCATCGCGGCCTCACAGTTGCCCATCTCAAACCACACGATTCCGTGGGTGGGCTCCAGTTCCACGGCCGCCCGAAGGTGCTGCAGGGCGTTCGCCGTCCGCCCGTAGTACTGATAGATCCGTGCGATCACCACGCGGTCGAACCAGTCTGCCGCCTTCTCGCTCAGGGCCCTTTGAAAGCATGCGTCGAAATGCTTCTGTCCGCGCGTCAGCAACGCCTCGCCGCGCACCTCCCAGCGCCAGGGCGAGCTGCCCGGCGCCTGCAGCGAGGCGTCACTGCAGGCCAGGCACGCGCGGTAATCCCGCAGTCGGGCGCACGACTGCGCCTTGGCGGCCAGCAGCTCGCCATTGTCGCGAAAAAGCTCCAGCGCCTTGTCACTCCACAGCCGCGCTTCGGTGTGTTCGCCCAGTTGCACCAGCATCTGGACCTGCCCGACCCACGCTCGGATGACCGCCCGATCGCGTTCCAGACACCGCGTGTACAGCCGCAGCGCCTGCTCGAACCGCCCCCAGCGGTACGCATCTTCGGCCTGCGCCAGCCAGTCTGCCGCGTCGTGCTTCCGGCACGTCTGCTCACCCATGGCGGCGACGTTTTCGCGCGGCTCGCCATCGAATTCCAGATTGGAGAATCGTCCCGGCATGAAATCCCTCAGTGGACTCGCCCGAAACGGGACCACGGGTACGTTCGCAACACCGCTCGACCCACCACGTCGTTCTCCCGCACACGACAGAGTTCCGCCAGAACCGCGTCAACATTGATCGGGCCAAGCACCTGAAGCGAAAGCTGCGATGGGAAAACGACGTACTCCCCCGGATTCACGTGAATCTGAAGCGTATGAATTCCGGCCAACCCGCCCAGTGGCATGGCCGCCTCCGCCGGGACGCGCCCGTTGATCTTCAGAACACCGCTCTGCACACTCACTTCATCGCCGGGCACCCCGACTACCCGATCCAGGCCGAAGCCGTTCTGAATGCGGTAGAGCACCAGATCCCCGCGCTGAAATCGGTCCGGCCGAATCCACGGACCCTCCACCAGCACCCCGTCCCCGTTGCGGATCACACCGCCCGGTTGCGAGCCCTGCACGGGAAACGGCACATAGAACCGCTGCCCCAACCACCCGACCGGCGCGTACAGTACGTATCGCAGCCCGAGGAACAGTATCAGCCCGACCAAGGCCCGGCGGGCGGCGCTCAGTGACGCTATCGCTGGCGCCAAGAACAGCAGCAGGGCGGTCGCATGGATCGCCACGGCCACCGCCACGAACCATGCACCCGCTCCTGATCCCAGCGTCGCCGCCGCCAGTGCCAGCATGCCGGCCCACCCCGCAAGCAGCAGCGTACCCGTGAGCCGGTTCGAATACCGAATATGGCCCAGCCCCGGAACGATCGACCACGCCAGCGGCCGCCACGAGAATCCGGAACCACTGCCCGACCACGGCCAGGGGAGCCCTTCCCAGACCGTGCGAGCCACTGACGCTCCGCGATACCACGCGGCATACGCATGTGTGTTCATCCGCAGCCGTGACGCTCGAGGTGGGGTTACAACAACATCCGTCAGGGACAACACGCTTCGACAACGGACGCAGTGCTGCATCCCCGGGATGTTCTCAAATCCACAGTTCACGCACTGCATCGCCGCACCCAATCATCGATCGTCAGCCCGGATGGTCCCGGACCCGGCTGTGAATGCGCACCCGGCCTTCCTGGTCGTAGAAGTCCGACGTCAGCCGGCGCTCATCTTCCCGGCCTACGATCTCCCGAAGCAACTCCGCCATCTCGATACATCGATGCCCCTTTACTCCCCTCATGTGCACCTTCACCTTCCCCGTCCGTGTGATCGTGATGTCGAATTCCGGTCGTTCCATGGACAATCCTCTTTCTGGTACCGGTCACAGCCGCACCCGGACCTGAATCGACTCATCCTGCATCACTTTCTCGTCCACGATCGAGTAGTTACGCCGCTTCAGCTCGGTCATCAGCTTGTGATAGGCAAACTGCTGAACCACCCGCCTGGCGACCTCGTCTCCGATCTTCCGCAGTTCCTGGTCCGTGTGACGATCACCCGTCACGCAAATCGTGCACGAACCCCGCTCATCCTGGCCGAATTCGATGGTCACCCCGTCCTTCTCGATCACCAGCCGTTCCCCGCGGCCCATGATGTCAGACACGACCTCGCTGTTCTCGATCGTCGATTCGACTTTCCGCCGCGGTGCCCTCGTGCGCGGTGGTGTGGCTCCGCTTGTAACCGCATATCCCATCGCCGAGGCGGCCCCGAATACAGCCGCGCTGATCGCCGGCCAGCCCGATACCAATAGCGGAGTCAGAACCAGGATGGCACCCATCCTCACGTCTCCTTCTGGCAGTCTGTCTTCTATATTTCCAGTTTCCGCCGCACCCGCCCGGATCCGTCAGGATCACGTCGCGACGCGTACCGCGCACGCCCGTCCGCCCAGCTCCGCAACGCCGATATCTCCTCGTGCATGGTCTTCGACAGCGGCACCGTCTCGCGGATGCTCCTGACCACGTCCGCCGTTGCCAGTTCCTTGCCGAGATAGAACGCGTCATACAGCGCACTGATGATCGCTTCCTCGATTTCCGCACCGCTGAATCCGCCCGCCGCCTCGGCCAGCTCCGGCACGTTGAAGGCGGAGGGATCCCGGCCGCGCTTCCGCAGATGAATCTCGAAGATCTGTTCCCGTTCCGCCGTATTGGGCAGGTCCACGAAGAAGATCTCGTCCAGTCGCCCCTTGCGCAGCAGCTCCGGCGGGAGCTGCGAAATGTTGTTCGCCGTCGCCAACACGAATACGGGCTTCTGTTTCTCGCTGAGCCACGTCAGAAACGTGCTCATCACCCGCGCCGTTGTGCCGCCGTCCGTGTTCGCCGACCCCTGCGATCCGCTGAACGCCTTGTCGATCTCGTCCACCCACAGCACGACCGGCGCAATGCTCTCCGCCACCGCGATCGCCCGCCGCATGTTCTCTTCGGACGAGCCCACCAGGCTCGCAAACATCCGCCCCATGTCGAATCGCAGCAGCGGCATGCGCCAGGCCCGGGCCACCGCCTTGGCCGACAGGCTCTTGCCGCAGCCTTGCACGCCCACCAGCAGGACCCCCTTCGGAGCCGGCAGACCGAACTGCCGCGCCCGGTCCGCAAACGCCAGGGATCGTTTCTCCAACCACTCCTTCAGGAGGTCCAGCCCCCCGATATCGGCCATCTGCGTGGGTGAATCGTAATACTCCAGCAGCCCGCTCTTGCGGATGATCTGCCGTTTCTCCGAGAACACCACCGACACGTCGCTCGCGTCCAGCTTCCCGTCCTGCACGATCGCCTTCGCGAAAACGTTTTCCGCTTCCTGCAGCGTCAGTCCCAGCGCCGCCTGGATCAGCTTCTCCCGGTCACCTTCGCCAAGCTGGATCGACACGTTCGCCGCGTCCGTCACGTCGGCGCAGATTCGGGTCAGCAACGCGTCAAAGTCGGCTGCGCCCGGCAGCGGATAATCCAGCACCGAGATGTCCTTCTCCAGCTCCGGCGCGACGTCCAGCATCGGTGACGTGCAGACCAGCGTCTTGTAGCTGTCGCTCAGCGCGATGGTCACTTCGCGGAGTTTCCGGATCACGGCCACGTTCGCGTCCCGGTTTCGCATGAACGGATGGAAGTCCTTGAACAGGTAGATCGCAGGCTCCTTGTGCTCGATCACCGCGTCCAGCGCCTCGACCGGATCCGCCAGGGTCGGCGAGCCCTTGACCGACCCCGGCGCTCCCGACTTGTGCAGCCCGGAGGTCACCGACCAGCAGAACAGTTGCTTGTTCCGCGCGGATGCCATCTCCCGAAGGTGGGTCTCGACCCGCCTCTCCTCCCACGTCACCACGTAGAGGATCGGGTATCGGGCCCGGATCAGTACCTCCAGCTCATCCCGGGCGGCGTGCCGCCTGCTGGTCTTCGCACTCGTCGCAGGGACGCTCATAGTCTCCGTTCCTCAGCAAGGCCCTCGCGGCCTGTCGGCGGACCATCGCGCTCGGTTCGGCACACACTTCCACCATCACCGCCAGAAGCTCTGACGTCACGTCATGCCAGTACACGCGGCCGTCCACACCGATCGTGATCGTCGCCTCCACCGGGCTCCTGCCAGCCTGGTCCGTCATGCCTTCACTCCGGCGCCATCCAGCGCCCATTTCAGGTTACGCCCCTCCAGGTACTCCACCGCCTCGCGGATCGCACCTCTTGGGTTCAGCCGTCCCAGGTCGCACTCCGACTCCGCTCGCCACCACGGCACATATCCCGTCATCAGTTGGAACCGTACGCCCGGAAGATTGTCCGACAGCCAGTCTACCACCGGCCGGAAACAGCACTCCAGGTGCCCCGGTATCAGCAGGTGTCGGACGAACAGCGTTGCCGTCGACGACAGAGCCTTCAGGTTTCGCGTAACGACCTCCAGATACCGCGCGATCCCGGCCAGGCGCTTCGCGCAATCGTCATTGCCGAATTTGAAGTCAGCCAGGTACACGTCGATTGCTCCGGCGAGCCAATCGATAACGTGCGGCGTCATGAACGCGTTGGTGTTCAGCACCAGCGGAAGCGGTCGCCCGGCGGCCGCTGCGATTTCGAGGATCGTGTGGACGTGCAGGCTCGGCTCACCACCGAGCAGATTGATCGTGCGAACGCCGGCCGCCACTGCAGCCTCCAGTTCCGCCGCGAACACCGCCGGACTGACACGCTCGACGTGCTCCGGCTTGAAGCACTCCGGTGCCGTGTTGCAGAATCGGCATCGGAAATTGCATCCCGCCAGGTACACCCGCAACGCCGGCACCAACTCCGCTTCCTCCGTCAGGCTGACGTACTTTCGGAAGCAGTGCGTCGCGGACCCCAGTCGGCACGGCGCACGCTCCCCTCCCAACCGATTGGCTCCGCAGCGAATCTCGCACGCCTCGCACTGCCGCAGCGCCTGACGCGCCGCGCGGATTCGCGCGGCCAGCGCGTCGGCATCGATCCTGCCCGCCGGGAGTCCAACGCCCTCGAACTGCGCGGTTGCTTTCATCGCGGTGGCTCCATTCAGGCCGCCCGGCCGACTCACCGGCACGCCCCGGTCGAGCGCACGGCCACACCCGCATCGGTTGCCCGCACAATCCTTCGTTGCCGCCAACCCATAGTTTCATACACACCCACACGGGCGCCACAGTCTTCCACCTGGAAATGCCGGCCCGGAAAAACGAGGGGGATAGATTGCAAGTCGTGTTGCTTCAGCCTGTTACGATGACGCGTCGAATCGTGGAAACCGTTCATGGGGGTTATTCGGGGTCAGCTTCGATCTGCGTCCCTCCCAAACGCCTCTCGCGCGCACGCGACTTCCGGGCGGAAGGGTTCGCGCTCGTGCTTGCGATGGCCCGGCTGGCCGCCGATCCGCCATTTGCCCTTCTCTTGGCGCCTAGCTGGCTTGGGCGGTTTGATGATGTCGCTGGAGGGCGGCTTGGTGTTTCCATGGATCGGACGCAACCGCCATTTCACATCACCCCGTCAACCGAAAGAAACCGTGAACGGTTAACCTACAATCGATTCCTCCGGTTCACTCGACCCGTTGCCCTTGTGAACGAATCGTGACATGCTGCCCACCCGAGAAGCAGGAGTACGCCAGCACCAACCGCGCCACCCGTGGGCTGGTCCCACAGAAAACTGACACTGTCCAATCGTGAGCTCCCACCCACCCATTCAAACGCAACACAGGCAATCGAGAGAACGGCGCCGACAACACACAACGGCCAGACAAATCGACTATTCAATGAACGCATGCGGACAATCCGCCGCCATTGCCCAAACAGGATGGCCACGAGCACCAGCGACTGGACCACCAGCAGCCACGCGGCAACGCCATAGTACCACAGTCGCTGCGGAGACTTGGTGACTGCCAGCGGCGCAAGGACGGATCCCACATTCAATTCGCAAGCAAAGACTGCCGCAAGCAACAGAATGGCAGGGAACGGATTGCGCCGCCCCAAGTGCGGCAACTCATCGCTTATGGTCATCATCGGGTCTCCTGATTCCTCGAATCCGGCCCGTCATCACTGAATCCACCGGTTCGGGAACGAGTCCTTTTCCCTGATGCCCGTCGGATTACTAAGAACCAGTGCCGTGCACGGGCGATTCGGTCTTCACGTAACCGTTCAGACCCTGACAGGCAAGAGCAAAGGGGCGGGGGTCGTTGGAAGCAGGTGTAGATGGCGTCGCGCAGGTAGGCGCTGCTGCCGTCAACGTGCGGACACGACAGGTCTTGCTGCAATCTGTCGCTTGTTCTTGCGGCCGATCGTCTGATTCTTACAGGATTCAGTGGCAGTGGGACCTTGTAGTGTTGCTTTGAAGCTCCGGTCTTCGGTGACCAGACGTCCGTATTGGAGAGCGGCCATTTTTCGCGAGTCTGTGGCAAGTGCTAACAGTGGGTTCGCAACGCGAACGTCCGGGGTCCGAATCCCCTCGTCTCCAATGAACGTAACCCTCGCCAACCGTTCGAGTTAGCGTGCCCGCCCGCGTGGGACGGTGCGGCCCGACTGGGAAGCCGGTCCCAGTACGTCGGGGAGTGTGCTCGGGCAGGAAATTACAGTCCTCTCAGTCTCGCGCTCTGCGGCCTGTAACGATGAAGATGGGGCGGCGAGCCTGTTGAAAGAAGGCGGACTCCGGGCCCGCCCCGGGCGAGGGTCAAGGCCAATGGCGTGTCAGGCGGGCTGTGGTCACTGGGCCGAGCCCTGGCCGGTCACGAGTCGCCCCGCGGGCGTTTGACCGCGGCGAACGCCCTGTCTACAATTCGCGTGATGGGTCGGAGCGTTTTCGCGACAGGTCTGGTTGTGTGGGCTTTGGTCGGAGAGCCCGCGCTGTGCGTGGCCGGTTTGATCCGGCATTCCTGCGAATCCGCCGGGATCGCAAGCCGCACAACAGTCTCGGGTCGCGCGTGCGAAGCCGACCCGGATGCCCCCGAACCGCCCAACAGCAGCCACGAGGGAGACTGCGACCAGGATCCATGCACCGGACTGGTTGTCCGGCCCGAGTCCCCGGAGGAGTTCTCCGAATCCGGTTCGGCGCCGATCGCGACAACCGAGACCGTCCACTGCGACGTTGTCTTCGATTCGCTCGCATATGCGGCGAGGCGGGCCGGCCCTGAGTCTCTCGCGAGCCCCGGCCGCTTCCATCCTTCGGATCTGCCTCTTCTACTCTGATTGCATGCCTTCCGTCGGCCGGTGATCGCGTCCGGCTCGGATGCGGTTCCCCTGTGCCGAGTCTCCGTCACGTGCAGTTGGAAGACAGGTAATACGTCTGTCCGCTCCTGCACGGTTGATCTCCCACAGACAAGCGAACGGTGTGAAAGATCATGCGGCAAATCCGACAGACGCTGTGGAATGGGGTTCGGCTCGGCCTTCTGTTGACCGGTCTGGGTGGAGCCGGCTGTGCGCAGGTGAACCCGGGTCCGGATTTCGAGCAGGTCCAGGCCCGGGTGCTGGAGGCCACCGGCCATGCAAATCTGTACCGGCCTGACGAAGACGCGCTCGTGGAGGAGCGGGTGCGCGCCCTTCGGGAGGGAGGACTCACACGCGATGAGGCCGTTCAGGTCTGTCTGCTGAACAACCCGCGTTTCCAGGCGGCGGCCATGGCGGTGGGAATGGCCCGTGCGGACCTGGTGCAATCCGGATTGCTGAGCAACCCCACGCTGGGCGTGTCGATGCGGTTGCCGTCGAGCGGCGGGCTGGCGAACCTGGAGGCCGATCTGGCCCAGAACATCGCGGAATTGTGGCAGCTTCCGGCCCGGCGGAAGGCCGCGCAGGCGGAGTTGGACGGGGCGATTCTGGAGCTGGCCCGTACGGCGGCCGCGCTGGCGACGGAGGTTCAGACGGCGTACTTCGCAGCGGTGGGCGCGGATGCCCTCCACGCGGTGGCCGTAGAGAACGGCGACATCGTCCGTCAGGCGACGGAGGCGGCGCGGATGCGGCGCGAAAGCGGCGCGGGTTCCGATCTGGACGTGAACCTGGCCGAGTCCCAACTGCTCGACGCGGAGTTGGCCACGGCGCTGGCGCGATTGGCCGCGGTCGATGCGCGGCGGGAGCTGGCCGTGCGTCTGGGGATCACCGATGACGCGAGCGCGCTGGCGCTGGTCGACCCGTTGCCGGAGGCGCCGGCGCCGCTGAGTGACTCGGAGGCTCTGATCGCGCGGGCCCGCGAGCACCGGCTGGATCTTCGCGTCGCGGAGCACGAGTTCAAGCGGGCGGAGGCCCGACACGCGCTGGAGCTGCGGCGCGTGTGGCCGACGGTGGAGGTCGGCGCCGCGTTCGAGCGGGACGAACGCCGGGCGGGCGACGGGACTTCGGGCCGCTCTTTCGTCCTGGGCCCGAGCCTGGGCGTGGAACTGCCGCTGTTTGATCAGAACCAGGCGCAGATCGCCCGGGCGAAGTATGCCATGTGGCAGGCCGACAAGCTTCGCGAGGCCGTGGATCGGAATCTGGTGCAGGAGGTCCGCGGCGCTGTCGATCGCGCGGCGGCGGCCTGGGAGGTGTACCAGGTGTGTGCGGAGCGGTCCGTTCCGCTGGCGGAGCGAAACCTCCGCCTGGCGCGCGAAGCGTATGACGCGGGCGGCGCTTCCTTTCTGACGGTTCTGGAGGCCAATCGTTTCTTTCTGCAGGCCCGCACGAGGGCGATCGAGAGTCATCTACGCGCCGCGCAGACCCTTCCCGCCCTTGAGCGGGCGATCGGCGCACCGATTTCGCAAGGAGCAATTCCATGAGACAACGGACCGTGTCCGCTGTATGGACGGTTTTCTGGTTGCTGTTGATCGTCGGCGGTTGCCGGGAGTCCGCTTCCGGGCCGGGCGACCACGACCCGCATGCCGGGCACAATCACGCCGCCCGGGATCACTCACACGTCGACGAGCCGGGCGCGCGGAATTGGTGCCTGGAGCATGACGTGCCGGAGTCGGAATGCACCCGCTGCAATCCGGCGCTGATCGCGAAGTTCAAGGCGGCCGGCGACTGGTGCGCCGAGCACGGCCTGCCGGAGTCCCATTGCCTGCTTTGCAACCCGAAGCTGGAGGCGACGTTCGCCGCCATGCGGCCGGCCGCTCCCGCCGGGGCCGATGTGGCGAAGCCGGCGGCGTTTGCGGTGGATCGCGTCATCTCCGCGCTGCGGCCGGCGAACGATCCGGACTGCGACGTGGAATCCCTCCAGGTCCGGCTCCTGTACCCCGGGGTGGCGGAGGTGGCGGGCATCCGGACGGAGCGGATCGACCGGCGTCCGGTCCATGCGACGATCGAGTGTCCCGCCGAGGTGCGCTTCAACGAGACGAAGCTCGCCCGGGTCACGCCGCGGGTCGCGGGCGTGGTCGTGGCGGCCGAGGCGAACTCCGGCGCAACGGTGAAGGCGGGGGATGTGCTGGCCGTCATCGAGAGCCCGACACTGGGCGAGGCGAAGAGCGAGTACATTCAGCGGCGGGAGACGCTTCTGCTGGCCCAGGCGGACCTGGAGCGTCACGAATCCATTCACCATGCCGTTCAATCGCTGATGGCCGCGTGCGAAGAGGCGTCCTGCCCGCAGGAACTCCGCCGCCGCGGCTCCGACGCCCGTCTGGGCGAGTTCCGGAGTCGGCTGTTGCGCGTTCATGCGGATCGGGATCTGGCGCGGGCGAACGCCGCGCGTCAGGAGCAGCTCGCCGGGAAGGGGATCGCCAGTGAGGAGGCCCTTCAGACCGCCCAGCGGAACCTGGCGGAGGCCGAGGCTGAGTTCGCGGCCACGCACGAGGCGATTGATCTGGAGCTCGAGCGGGAACACCTTCAGTACGAGCGTGCGGTGAAAGTGGCCCAGGTGGCGGTGGAGGCGGCGGAACGAAAGCTTCGTATCCTGGGCCTGGACGGCGACGAGCTTGCCGCCTTGGGCCAGGGCCGGGCCGTCTCCCTGTCACGATACACGCTGACCAGCCCTCTGGACGGCGTGGTGGTGGAGCGCACGGCGGTCGTCGGGGAGACCGTGGACGAGGGCGATGCGCTTTTTGTCGTCGCGGACCTCTCCACGATGTGGCTGATCGTAAACGTGGATGAGCCGGACGCGCTGGATCTGCGTCCGGGGCAGTCGGTGCGTTTTTCCATTGACGGGCTGCCGGGCCATGACGTGCAGGGCGCCATCGAATGGATTCGGCCGGAGGTGGACCACCGCACGCGGACGGTGCAGGCCCGGTTGACGTTGCCGAACGAGGCCGGGCGGCTTCGGGCCTATATGTACGGGACCGCCCGCGTCACCGTGTATGAGGACGATCCGGTTCTGACCGTGCCGGACAGCGCCGTCCAGAGCGATGGCTGCTGCCAGATCGTCTTTGTGCAGGAGTCTCCGACTTCCTACCGGCCGCGCAAGGTGAGCCTGGGCGCCAAGGTCGACGGGCAATACGCCGTCTGGAACGGGCTGCACGAAGGGGAGGCGGTGGTCACGGCGGGAAGCTTCCTGCTCAAGACCGAGATTCTCAAGACCAGCATCGGGGCCGGCTGCTGCGAAGTGGAACCGGGACGGTAACGTATCATGCTCAATGCAATCATTGACTGGTCTTTGAAACACCGGTTTCTGGTGCTGGTCGGCGCGGTGGCGCTGGTTCTGTCCGGCGCCTATTCCGTCGGACATCTGCCGATCGACGCGTTTCCTGACACCACGCCCGTGCAGGTGCAGATCAACACGGTGGCGCCGGCCCTGGCGTCCGTGGAGATTGAGCAGCAGATCACGTTTCCGGTGGAACAGGCCATCAGCGGGCTGAACGGACTGACCGAGGTGCGATCCCTGTCGCGGTTCGGACTCTCGCAGGTGACGGCCATCTTTGACGACCATATCGACATTTTTCTCGCCCGGCAGCTCATCGGTGAGCGGCTGGCCACCGTGGAGTTGCCCGACGGCATTGCCCGCCCCCAGATGGGGCCGATCGCCACCGGGCTGGGCGAGGTCTTCCACTACATCGTGACCAGTCCGACGCGGAGCCTGTCCGACCTGCACACGATTCAGGAGTGGATCATCAAGCCGCAGCTCCGCAGCGTGAAGGGCGTGGCCGAGGTGAACACGTGGGGCGGTCTGGAGAAGCAGTTTCAGGTGCACGTCGAGCCCGCCCGGCTCATCAAGCACGAGCTCACGCTGGCCGACGTGGTGGCGGCGCTGCAGCGCAACAACGCCAACGCCGGCGGCGGGCTGGTCACGCAGGCGGGTGAATCGCTGATCGTCCACGGCCTCGGGCTTGTCACGACGGTGGAGCAGATCGGCGACATCATGATCGCTGCCCCGGAGGGCGTGCCCATCCGCGTGCGCGACGTGGGCGAGGTGCTGGAAGGGCATGAGATTCGCCGTGGGGCCGTCACGTTCAACGGGCATGGCGAGGCGGTCATGGGGCTGGGTTTCATGCTCATGGGCGAGAACACCCATGAGGTGACCCACCGGCTCAAGGAACGCATGGAGGAAATCCGCCCCACGTTGCCCCCGGACGTGGAGGTGACCATCGTCTACGACCGCACGGAACTGGTGGACCACGTGCTGACCACCGTGCGCACGAACCTGCTCGAAGGCGCCATTCTTGTCATCGCGGTGCTCTTCGCCTTTCTGGGCACTCTGCGCGCCGGGCTGATCGTGGCCTCGGCGATTCCGCTGTCCATGCTGTTCGCGGGCAACCTGATGCTGCAGGCGGGCATCGCCGGCTCCCTGATGAGCCTGGGGGCCATTGATTTCGGCCTGATCGTCGACAGCTCGGTCATCATGGTCGAGAACGCCGCCCGCCGGCTGGGGCTGGAGGGTGAGGGGCGATCGCGGCGGGAGATCGTGCGAGATGCCGCCGTCGAGGTGCGCCGACCGACGCTTTTCGGCGAACTGATCATCATGATCGTGTATCTGCCGATCCTCACGCTGGAGGGCATCGAGGGCAAGATGTTCACTCCCATGGCGCTGACGGTGGTCTTTGCCTTGGCCGGCTCGCTGGTCCTTTCTCTCACCCTCATGCCGATGCTGGCCAGCGTGCTGCTTTCGCGAACTCCGGTTCATCGCGAACCGCGGCTGGTCCGAATCTGCAAGCGGCTCTACGAACCGGTTCTGGACGCCGTGATGCGGCTGCGCTGGCTGGTGCTCGGCCTGGCGGGCCTGGCCCTGGTGGGCGGGGTGTTCGCGGCGGGCCGCCTGGGCACCATGTTTATTCCGCGCCTGTCGGAAGAAGCGGTGGTCATCAACACGGTGCGCCTGGCGGGCGTTTCCCTGGCCGAATCCGTGCGCTATGGAACGCAGATTGAAACACTCCTCCTGAAGACCTTTCCGGATGAAATCCGTTACATCTGGTCACGCACCGGCACGGCCGAAGTGGCCACCGACCCCATGGGCATCGAGCTGACCGACGTTTTCGTGACGCTCCACCCGCGTCAGCGCTGGACCCGCGCCCGCACCCAGGCGGACCTGGTCGAGCAGATGGAGGCCACGCTGGCGGGCCTGCCGGCCATGCGGACGATCTTCGCCCAGCCCATCGAACTGCGGGTCAACGAGATGATCGCCGGCATTCGCAGCGACCTGGGCATCAAGCTGTTTGGCGATGATTTCGACACCCTTCGCGAAAAAGCGCATGAGATCGAAGACGTCGTGCGCCAGATTCCCGGCGCCAGCGAGGTGGTCACCGAACAGATCACCGGGCAACCCGTTCTGCAGGTCCGCCTGCGGCCGGAGGCGCTGGCCCGCTACGGCGTGCCGGCGTCGGAAGTGCTCGATTTCGTGGCGGCGGTGGGCAATATTCCGGTCGGCGAAATCCGCCAGGACCAGATGCGGTTCCCGCTGACCGTGCGTCTGCCGGACGCGTATCGCGGCGACCCGGAGAAGGTGGCCGGCCTGCTCATCCCCACCGTCGCCGGCCAGCGGCTGCCGCTGTGGCAGCTGGCGGACGTGGAGATCGTGTCCGGGCCGTCCACGGTCAATCGTGAGTGGAGCAAGCGGCGGATCGTCGTGCAGGCCAACGTGCGCGGACGCGATGTCGGCTCCTTCGTGCGCGAGGCCCGGCAGCGCATCGCGGCGGAGGTGCAACTGCCGACGGGGTACTTCGTCCGCTACGGCGGTCAGTTTGAGCATCTGGAACGGGCCGGACAACGGCTGATGGTGGTTGTTCCGCTGGCTCTGGGGCTGGTCTTCATGCTGCTTTATATGACGTACGGCCGGCTCACGGACTGCGTTCGCATCTTCCTGACGCTGCCGCTGGCGGCCGTCGGGGGCATTGTGATTCTCCGTCTGCGGGACATGCCGTTCAGCGTGTCGGCCGGCGTGGGGTTTGTAGCCATGTCCGGTGTGTCCGTGCTGGGAGACATGGTGTTCGTGTCCTATCTGCGCGGCCTGCTGGAACAGGGTATTCCCCTGGCGGCGGCCATTCGACAGACCGCGCTGACCCGGCTGCGCCCGGTGCTGATGACCGGCCTGGTGGCGAGCCTGGGGTTTGTACCCATGGCGGTGAACACGGGAGTGGGCGCCGAAGTGCAGCGCCCGCTGGCCACCGTGGTCATCGGTTGCGTCGCGACCTCTACCGTGCTGACGCTTCTCGTTCTACCGGCGCTGTATTCGCTGATACCGCAAACGCACACGCCGGATCAAAGGAACGGCCGGCCCGTCCAGACGACTCCGAACACGACCGGCGGTTCGTCCTGAGTCCGCCGGATCGCCGCCGGGCCGGATGGTCGTGCCCGTGGGCATGCGGCAGCCGGATCAGCACGCTCCGGCCGACGCACCGCGTCCCCGCCATGCGCGCGTCGCCAGAATCAACGAGATGCCTTCTTTCGCGGTCTTCGCTCGATAGCCTGCCGAACGGCTCGCGGATGGGTTCTCAGGGCGCCGCCTGCTGGGCGGCCTCTTCGGCGGAGGTCAGGCCGTGGCGCAAGGTGTTCTCCGTGATCGTGCGCTGATGCACGAACTGCAGCAGGTAATCCGGACTGCCGGCCTTGGCGCCCATGCCGCTGAGCTTGTAACCGCCGAAGGGCTGAACGTTCACGCGGGAGCCGGTGATCTTGCGGTTGATGTAAAGGTTGCCCACGTGGAATTCGC
Organism: Planctomycetota bacterium; assembly: GCA_052034525.1. Taxonomy (GTDB): domain Bacteria; phylum Planctomycetota; class Phycisphaerae; order UBA1845; family UBA1845; genus JAFGJQ01. The sequence continues at coordinate 8,614 of JBPOIK010000216.1, read as the reverse complement.
GGCGGGCCCGGTCCAGGTTCTTCGGGGATCGGGAATACACTCCGCCGGTCAGCGCGTACTTGCTGTCGTTGGCGATCCGCAGTGCGTCATCAAAATCCGCGGCTTTCAGCACGGCCAGCACCGGCCCGAAGATCTCCTCCTGGGCGACGGAGGCATCCGGTGCCACGTCACAGATGACCGTCGGGCCCACGTAGTAGCCGCCGCCGGCCGACTGCTCGCTTACGTCGAGCTCCACGAGCACGCGGCCTTCCTTTTTCGCCTGCCCAACGGCGGCGAGGATGCCGTCGCGCGCGGTCCGGCCAATGACCGGCCCGACCAACGTTCCCGGGTCTTCCGCCGGCCCGACCGTGACGCTTTGCACGGCCTCGGTGAGCTTTCGGCAGAACTCGTCGTAGACGGGCGCCAGCACGATCACGCGGGAGCAGGCCGTGCATTTCTGCCCGGCGTAGGCGAACGCCGACTCGATGACGCCGCCTATCGCTCCGTCCAGGTCCGCGTCGTGATCGACAATGATCGCGTTTTTGGCGCTCATGTCCGCGATTACCTTCTTGATGTGTCGCTGGCCGGGCGACTCGCTGCCCGCCTGCCGGATGATCTCCAGTCCGTGGGCCACCGACCCCGTGAAGCTCACCACGTGCACGTCAAGATGATCGACGAGATGCCGTCCGACGGTCTCGCCCCGGCCGGGCAGGAAGTTCAGCACGCCGGCCGGCAGACCGGCCTGTCGGAAGATGTCGAACACCCGGGCCGCGACCACGGCCGCCTTGCTGGAGGGTTTCATGATCACGCAGTTGCCCGCGGCCAGGGCCGCCGCGGTCTGATTGAGCAGCATGGCCAGTGGAAAGCTCCAGGGGGCCAGCACGGCGCAGACGCCGCGGGGTTCGTAGGTCAGCACGTTGCTCTCGCCGGGGATGCTGCGGACGCGCGGGTGTTCATCCAGCCACACCGTGTACTCGGAGTAGAAGCGAATGTAGTCCACCGCTTCGCGCAGGTCCGCCTCCGCCTCCCGCCAGGGTTTGCCGGTTTCGAGGATGACGTATGCCGACAGCTCGAGCCGTTTGTCCAGCATCAGGTCGGCGGCCCGATTCAAAAATCGGGCGCGTTCGCGCGCGGGCCGCAGGCGCCAGGAATCCCATGCCTGTTCCGCCGCCGCCACGGCCTGGTCGGCGTGGGCCGGCGTGGCCGACGCCACGCGCCCGATGACCTCCTTCGGGTTCGCCGGATTGAGCGATTCGATCCACTCCGTGGTGGAGACCGGCTGGTCGGCGATGATCAGCGGATGGCTCCGGCCCAGTTCGCCGCGGACGAAGGCGATGGCGTCCCGCATCTTCCGGCGGTTCTCCTCGGTGTTGAAACTGAACGGAGGCACATTCTCAAACGTCAACATCGGCCACTCCTCATCGGGGTCCTGGAAGTTCCATCGGGGAAGCGGGGTGCTCGGCGGACAGGCCACCGTCGGGTCAAGCAGGAGTTCATCGTATCGGCTGCGATCGGCGAACCCCTGCTTGAGAAACGAATCGTTCGCGGTGTTCTCCAGCAGCCGGCGGATCAGGTAGGCCATGCCGGGCATGAGGTCGCCGTAGGGACAATACACGCGCAGGCACTGACCCATGTCCACCATGGCCTGTTTGAGCGGATTGCCCATGCCGAAGAGCATCTGGACCTCGTAATCCAGCGGCGTGAGGCCCAACTCTTCCGCGGAAACCATCAACGAAGCCAGGGATCGGACGTTGTGGCTGGCGAAGGCCGGTCGCAGCAGGCGGGCGTTTTCGAGGATACGCCGCGCCATGCGCTCGAACGTGGCGTCGGACTCCCACTTGCGGGTCCAGACGGGCGGGGGCTGGTTGTACTGCCCGGCCAGCACGGTCTCGGAATCCCAGTAGGCGCCCTTCACCAGCCGGACGGCGACGGGCGTGCCGCGCCGCTCGAGCCAGCCGAGAAGGCGGGTCAGGTCCTGCTCGCCGTCCTGGAGATAGGCCTGCAGGACGATGCCGACCTGGTCCCAGTCGCGGAATTCCGGCTCCATCAGGAGCGTCTCGAACAGGTCGAGCGTCAGATTGCGGTGCTTGTACGACTCCATGTCTATGTTCATGAACACGCCGCGTTCGCGGGCCAGCCGGAAGATCGGGCGCAGCCGCGCGAACACCCGCTTGCGGCAGCCGACCGGATCCACCGCATCGAAGTGCGGATCGAGCGAGGTCAGCTTGATCGAGATGTTCACCTTTGGCATGGGCCCGGTGCGGCAGCGGTCGATCAGGGGATGCTCACGCCAGGACCGCGACGCGACGGAAAGCTTGTCGATCAGTTCGATGTACGTGGCGGCGTACCGATCCGCCTGGGCGTTGCTGCGGCTGGCTTCGCCCAGCACGTCCATGGTGAAGGCCATATTCCGGGCCCGCAGGCGTTCGGCGTTGGCGATGGCTTCGTCCGCGTTCGTGCCCGTCACATATCGCCGGGCCATCAGGGAGGCCCCGAACCGGGAGCATGCTCCCACGAACCGCCCCCAGACAGACCCGGGACGCCGGTAGGCCAGCGCCATCCGCGCCGGGAGCGGCACGCGGTCCCAGACCGGGTCGAGGTACTCGCGAAGGTGCCCGGCAATGTCCGCGCTGCTGATGAGCGACGGAAGCACATCCACGAAGCGGAACGTCTGCACTTTCAGCGCCTCATGCGCCATCATGAACTGGTTCAGCCACTCCTGCCACCAGTCGACCTGCCAGATCCAGGGCATGGCCGAGCGGGCCCGCGCAAAGATCTCGTGGCCGACTTCGCGACAGCGCGCCTCATGTGCCTGGGAGAACAGCATGGGGATCCTCAATCCGCCGTGAGCCCATGCACCACACGCGGGTGCAGGAATACCAGCCAGCATCGCCGCACCGGTCGCCGATGGCACCGCGCCATGGCCCGGGCATACAGCCGCATCTGCATGCGGTAGGTCTCCGCTCGCGCGGCGACCTCCTTCGCCGGAACACGGTCCGTCTTGTAGTCCAGCAATTCTAATCCGTCCGCCGTCAACAGAACACCATCCACGACCCCCCGCACCACCACCAGCGCCGGGCAGTCGCCTGCCGTCGGGTCAAAGGTGTCCGCTCGCTCCGTCGACAGGAACATCTCCTCCCGGCGGAAGGCGGCGCCCGCCTGCCGGACGCGGCCGCCCAGCGGGGTGGTGAAGAACCACGCCACCGCGTCGGCGTCAACGGCCTCGGCTTCCGCCGCCGTCAGGACGCCCTGTTCCACAAGCCGGGTCGCCTGCCGGGCCACGGCGGCCGGAACGTCCGCCTCGTCCAGGGCCATGAATTGCAGCAGCCGGTGGGTGGCGGTTCCCCGTTCGGCCCCGGAAACGGCACGTTCGCCCATGCCGGCCAGGCTGGGCACCTCAAACCCCGCCGGTGTCCAGAGCCGCTCCCGCGGCTGGTCGTCCGGGTCGCCCAGGGTGTCAAACGGCCGTTTTCGCTCGCTGGCCGCCACGACGGCCCGAATCGAAGACTCCGCCAGGTGCGGGTAGGCGTAATCCAGGCGTTCCACGATTTTGTCCGCCGTTGATGTCTGCCCGCCGAGGGGTTCGTCGGCCGGCAGCGGCCCCAAACCGGCCACCGCCGCCAGCAGACCCGATTCGACCGTGGTCGACCCTCCTTCGATCCGCCAGGCCGTCATGGCTTGCGACGTGTGCTGATGAATCTGGTACAGCGCTGTCGCAGGCTGCGGCGAGGCTGTTGTCCCGGTCGGTCGGTCGACCTGGCCTGCCGGCGCCGCCGCGAGCACCGGGATGATCCAGTCCATGGGCGAGTTGGCGGACGCGATGCGCAACGGGGTGATCGGTTCGTGCGGGTCGCACTCCCGCCACGCTGCCTCCACGGCCGCCAGGTCGGCCGTTCCGACCAGAATCAGGCGTTCTTTCGCCCGCGTGAGGGCCACGTAGAGCAGTCGCATTTCCTCCGCCCGTGTGGCCGACTCCACCTGCTCGGTCACCAGATGGTGCAGTGCGGAGGGGTATTCGATCATCCGGTCCCGGTCGATGACCTTCAGGCCGATGCCGGTCAGGCGGTCGTACAGCATTCGCCCGCGGACGTCCTGAAGATTGAACCCCTTGCCCAGGCCGGCCACGAAAACGACGGGGAATTCCAGCCCCTTGCTGGCATGAATGGTCAGGATGCGGACGACGTTCTGCGATTCACCTTGCGCCGGGGCCAGGCCGAAGTCTCCGCCTTCTTCGCGGAGCGACTCGATGAAAGCCAGAAACCGGTGCAGTCCCTGCCGCTGAAACGTGCCGAACTGCCGCGCTCGCTCATGCAGGCTCAGGAGATTCGCCCGCCGCTGGGCTCCGCCCCGCAATCCTCCGACCCAGGCCAGATACCCGGTCTCCTGGAGAATGCGCCAGAGCACATCCGCCAGCGGTCGCTGCCGGGCGTCCTGTCGGTATCGGTGTATCGCCCGCCACGTCGTTCGCAGGCGGCCGGCCAGCGCTGCGTCCGCGCCGTCGTCGGCGTATCGGGCCGCCACCTCATGGAAGGGCGCGGTCCGATCGTGCAGGCGGATCGTCGCCAGCTCGTCTTCGTTGAAGCGGTCGCCCAGCACGCCCGAACGCAGAACCGCCGCCAGGGGGATGTCCTGCTGCGGATTGTCGAGCACCTGCAGGAGCGAGAGCACCTCTCTGACCTCGAGCGTCTCGAAGAGCGCCCCCCGGCCTTCGGCATAGGCCGGGATGCCCATTCTGGCCAGGAACTCCACCATGACGGATGCGGTATGCGCGGCCGATCGCAGGAGGATGGCCATGTCTGCGTAGGCGAATTCGCCGCTGCGCACCAGTGCCTGAATGCGCCGGCCGATCAGAAAAGCCTCGCGCTGCGCATCCGTCCAGGTGCTCGGATCGGCCACATCCACAAAACGCGGTGATGGGGGGCTGTCGTCGTTTTCCACCTGCTCGTCGGAGGCCGCGGCCATCCGATCGAGAATGTGCAATTCCGCCGGAGCGCCGCCGGACTGGGCCTGGCTGCCCGGCCGCAGGATCGCGCGGTCATCATAGTCGATGCCGCTCAGCTCTTTGCGCATGATCGGCCGGAAGAGAAGGTTGATCGCCTCCAGGACCGTTTCCCGGCTGCGGTAGTTCTCCTGAAGCGGTACGCAAAGGCCGGTCGCGCCGGGCGCTTCCATACTCGCCTCCCGCCCCAGGAGGAGCTCCGGCTCGGCCAGTCGAAACCGGTAAATGCTCTGCTTCACGTCGCCGACCGTGAAGAGATTGCCGGCCTCGCCCGGCAGGCCTTCCCGGCTGACCCGCTTGAGTATGGCGTCCTGAAGCGGGTTGATGTCCTGGTATTCGTCCACCAGCACGTGTCGGAACCGCTCGCGCAACACGCGGCAGACGCTCCCATCCGGCCGGCTGAGCAGGCGGTATGCATGGCGTTCCAGATCGGCGAAGTCCAGGGCGCCGGCCAGACGCTTCTCCGCCGCGTACCGCTCGACGAAGCGCCGCACCAGCGTGACGAGCGTTTCCACGTGGGGAGCCACCGCGTGCAGCCCGTCGACCAGTTCGTCCGATGTGAATCGGGCGAATCGCTTCCGCAGCCGTTGCTTAAACAGCTTCTCTTTCGTGAATGTGAAGTGCTCGCGAGCACGATCGCGCGCCTCCAGCACCTCCGGATCGGTGCCCTTGCACAGCGTCGGCGCGCCCTTGGAACTCAAGACGGAAGCGTCGATGGTTTCCCGCACTTCGTCGAAGGCCGCACCGTCATCCAGCGCGTCACGCCATTCGAGCAGCGCCTGCTGGTACTCGGCGATCAGGCTTCCGTAGAACGCAGCCTCGCTCGGCGATTCACCGATTCGGCGTGCAAGCTTCTCGCATTCCGCGATCTGCCGCGTAATCTCCGCGCCCATGCGCTCGCGGAGAACGTCAATGGTCTCTTCCGCGCCCTCCCGAACCCTCCAGACGGCGGACTGGAGCCATTCCTCCGGTTCCGGCTGGCTGCCGACGTAGGCCGCCAGCCTCCGCACGAAAACGGCCAGCGATCCGTCGCGTCCCTGGCCGTAGCGTTCAACCAGTTGCCGGAAGCCTTCGCCCAGCGGCTCGCTCGATTCGTACAGCTCTGCGAAAAGACCCTCGATGACGCCCTGTTGGAGCAACCGGGCCTCATCCTCGTCCAGGACGACGGCCGCCGCATCTACCCCCGCCAGGTGAAACCATCTTCGAATGATCCAGAGGCAGAACGCGTGGATCGTGGATATCTGGGCCGTTTCGATCAGCCCGAGCTGGGTCCGCAGCCGGCCGTCGTGGGGGCAGCCGGCAAGCCGGTCGCGGATGGCCGTGTGGATGCGCGACCGCATCTCCGCCGCCGCCGCCTCCGTGAAGGTCACCACCAGCAGCGAATCGACCGAGCACAACTGGTGCGGCGGGGCGTCGCACAGCAGGTGTTCGCACCGGCCGGTCAGGACGGCGGTTTTGCCGGAGCCGGCCGCCGCGGTCACGACGACGCTGCGGTCGATCGTCTCTACCGCCAGCCGCTGCGCGTCCGTGAACCTGATGCGACTCACGCTTCTGTCTCCCCCTCTCTCTCGGGCGGCTCGGCGGCCTGCAGCAGCGCGAACACCTCCGATCGCTTCAGCGCCTGCAGATCGCGCACAGGCGTGCGGCCCGGCTCGAACCGGCACACGGCCGCGTACGGACACCATGCGCACGGAGAAAAATCTTTCAGCCGGTACGGACGCACCGCAATCTCCCCATCCAGCAGGTCGTCCGCCCATTCACCCATTCGCCGCCGGGTGTGGTTCAGGAGACGTTGAAAGTCCTTCGCCTCCGCCGCGTCCGAAGCGTCGATTCTCGAAATGTCTCCGCCTTTCTTTCGCGCCGCCTGATATACCTGCGATAGGCCCGATTCGGCAAAACCTTCGTCCAGCGCGTTCATGCGGTCGATATTCAGTACGCCCCGCGGGGCGAACACGCCCGCCGTGGCCGCGTCCGCTTTCTTCGCCTCGGACGGATGGTCCACCGCCTCATACGTTTCGATCAGACTCACGTAGAACGCGGCGGCCGGTTGGATCGCCCGGTCGCTCAGCGTCTCGCCCTGCTCGACCAGAACCAGCAGATACCCCAGCAATTGCAGCGATAGCCCGTGGTACACGCACGACAAATCCAGCCGCTTGTCCCGTGTCCGCTTGTAGTCGATCACCATGCCCAGCGTCTCATCCGCCAGTTCCGCGAGGTCGACCCGATCGATGAACCCCCGCAGACGCGCCTTGCGACCCTTCGGCGTGTCAATGTCCAGCGCGGGCAGGCTGCCCCGTTCGTCCCGTCCGAACGCCAGCTCCGCCGCCCGCGGACGGAACCGCCCCGCCTGGGCGGCCCGTCGCTGGCCCGCCAGCACGCGGCGCAGGTCTGTCGCGCTGCGCTGAAGCACGTACAGATCGCGCGGGCCCAGTTCCGCGCCGGCCCCGCGAACGGCTGCCTCCACCGTGGCCCGCCCGGACTCCAGCAGGTTCCACATGGTCGCGTCGTCCAGCGAGCCCAGCGACTGCCCGCCGGCGGCCACTTTCCGCACGAACTCTTCCAGAATCGCATGATGAATCGTGCCCACGTCCACCGCGGCCAGCACCGCCTCTTGTCGCTTCTCCAGACGCAGACAATGCGCGGCGAAATGTTGGAACGGGCAGGACGCGAACGTCTCCAGGCGGGAGACGCTTGTCAAAAGCGGCCTTTTCATCAGACGCTGCGCCACGGCAGGGCTGAGCCGCGCGTCGTTGCTGTACGACAGCGAGCCCAGAATCTTCGACAGCGGACGCCGCAGTCCTTCCGCCCGACGGGCGGTTTCGTACACGTCATTCCACAATTCGCGCGCGGCGGTATCCTCGTCCGCAGACACGGCCCGCCGCTGACGGAACTCGAAGGCGAGCCGGCCGGCCAGGTCGCCCGACGTCCACACGTTCCACGTCCGGCGGCTGCCGTGCCCGTCATCCACGCGCAGCGTCCGCACGTCCGGACATGCCTGGCGCAGCGCCTCCACGTACGGTGAGAGCCGCAGGGCCTTTCCATTCGCATCCGCCCGTGAGCAGGTGATGTAGACCCGTTCCGATACCCGCGTCAGGGCCGTGTACGTCAGCAGCGGTTCCTCCAGCGCTCGTTGCCGCCGTGCAACACCCACCGGCACGCCGCGGTCACGCAGCCAGTCGCGGTCCTCGTCGTTCAGAATGGTGTCTTCCGAGCCCACGCGCGGAAACGCACCCTCGTTGAACCCCATGACGATCGCGATTCGAATCTCCGGGTGCCGGCTTCGTTCGATCGATCCGACCAGCACCTGATCGAGCATCGGCGGGGCCAGCCCCAGCGTCAGTTCGCTCAGCCCGGCCTCCACCACCTCGCCCAGCCGCGATATGCCCATCAACTGGTCACCGAGCGAAACGCACAGGTCATCCAGGAACCCCGCGATGTCACGGACAATCTGCCGGTGTTCCTCGGCCAGGTCCAGGTTGCCGTTCGCCTCGGCCTGGTCCGCCCACTGGCCGAGCCGATCTGCCGCGCCCAGCGAATCCAGCGCGTCTTTCAGACGGCGGGCCCACTCCATGCCGGTGCATGGGCCCGACGCGGCCGCGTCATACCAGCGCGCCAGCTTCTCCGCGACGTCCCGAC
>JBPOIK010000218.1:0-24876 GCA_052034525.1 Planctomycetota bacterium | reverse complement strand
ATCGGCGGTGTGATCGCGGTGATCATGATCGTGAGTTCCGGGCGCGTGCGGTGCGCCTGGGCAAACCTCGGAACGATCGTGGTCAAGATGACCAGCCGCGAGACGATGTTCGGGGAGTTCGGGTCGGCCAAGAGCTTCGGCTCGACGTCCCAGTTGCTTCCCTACGGCGTGCCGCTCACCATCGGTTCGCTGATCGTACTCGCGGGGCAGGTGTTTGGCTGGTGGGCATTGTCATGAACGCAAAACGGAAGGGAAAGTTGCCGGACCGGAGGCGGGCCGCCGCCCTGGTGGAATTCGCAGTCGTGGCCCCGCTTCTGCTGACACTGCTCTTCGGAATCATCGAATACGGATACGTATTCCTTGTTCGCCAGACCGTAATGCACGCGGCGCGCGAAGGGTGCCGGGTGGCCGTGCTTCAGTCCACGACGGAACCGTACACGGAAGTGACGGAACGCATCGCGGAGATTATGGGCACCGTGGGCATGTCGAACTACACGCTCACGATGACGCACGCGACCCTGGAGAACCCCCGGGAAACGGTCCGCATCAGCATCCCGATGTCGGAGGTCTCGCTGGTGGGAAGTCTCATTCCCCACTCGGCGGACGAAGTCGTGGGCACCGCCGTCATGCGCAAAGAGGGCGCCCCGGTTGCTCCCTCCGAAGGTTGATGCGGTCGGCACACCGCGTCTTGCGGATCGAGGCGACAGGTGGAGTTGGGGCGTCCCGTGAACGTCGTTTCACGGGAACGCCCCGTCTTCGGGGCGGGCCGCCGGCGGACCGGCGCCCGAAAGGGACGGACAACCGGCAGGTTATCGGGGCGGGTATGGCGGTTATCGGATTGAACTTCCTGCACATCCGCGCCACCCGGACCTGCCCGCACGGAGATTTTCGTCGTACAGTCTGACACACCCGAAATCAATCCGATATACACCATGCCTGCTTCGTCACGGATGGCGAACCTCAGCATTGTGGCAAACGAAACCGGGCGGATCGCCGGACGATGGATGCGACGGGCCGCCACTGTGCCGGAATGAGGAAACCATGAAGAGTCGAGCCATCATACCACTGATCCTGGGACTCGTGGTGGGCTTCTTCGCCATCAAGATGAGCGTGAACGCCATACATCGAGCCCAGGGCTCCAGCGTGCCCGTTGAAATGGTGGATGCCGTTGTTGCCGGGCAGGACATCAACGCCTCCGTTCGCATCGCGGCGGACATGCTGCTTGTCCGCAAGACGCCCAAAACGCCGCTGCTGCCGCCCGATTCCTTCACCGGCATCGATCCCCTCATCGGGCGGGTGACCAGCAAGTTCATTCCCCAGGGCATGCCTCTCACCGCCGGAATGCTGGCGGCCGAAGGCACCCTGCCGGGTATCGAAGAACGCATCGAGGAGGGATACCGGGCGGTGGCCGTCCAGATCGACGAATCCACCGGTGTGGCCTATCTCCTGCGCCCCGGCTGCTTCGTCGACGTGATCGTCGTCATGGATGTGCAGAAACCCGATCGCAAGAAGGAAACCATCAGCCGGGTTCTGCTCCAGCGGGTGCGGGTCGGCGCGGTCGGACAGATGCTCAACCAGTCCAGCGAAGAGAGTGCCAACGCACGCGTCCGCTCGGTGACCCTGATCGTCCCGGAAATGGACGTCCCCAAGCTGCACCTGGCCCAGACCAAGGGCCGGCTGACGCTGGCGATGCGATCCGAACACGACGTGTTGATCACCGACAAGGCCGAGGCTCAGCAGGCCGAACTCTTCGGAGAAAAAACGCCCGAATCGCCGGACTCTTTCGTGGGCCCGCCCTCTCCGCCGCCCGTCATTGCCGCGGCCGAGGAATCGCTCGAACCGGATTGCGAGAACTCTCCGTCACTCCTGACGGTGATCAACGGTTCCGACGTGTTCCGTCTGCTGTACAAGGGGCCCTGTTCCAGGGACCTGCTCGAGGTGCATCGTGGTCTGACCCATGGCGATTCCGGGGCCACTTTCTCCCCGGCAGCCTATGGAAAGGGGCAGGCCGACGGACGTCGCGGCGGACTGAGCGAAAACCAGCGTCGTCTGCGCCGACTGGGGGCTGCCGGCAGTCAGGCGGACCGGACCGGTGACGACGATGTGTACATCGAACCCAGCTATGAGGAGGTTGGCGAATAATGTACCAGCCTGACACGATCAACAATCGGATGCACGCCCACGCGCATCGGCTCCGCCGAGTCTCGTTTGTCCTGGCCTTCGCCCTCGGGTGCCTTGCGGGCCCCCTGATGGCACAGGAAACGCCGGATCCGCAGGAACCGGCGGCCACCACCCAGCCCGTGCCGGGCCCGCGCCCGAGCGTGCGTTTTACGGCCACCGTCCGCGATACGTCCGCGGAGACCCAGCGCATCACCGTGCCGATCAACAAAAGCGTGATCATTGAAACCAACGTGGCGATGGAGCGCGTGCAGGCCGTCTCGGCCGACATCGCGTATGTACAGACCATCAGCCCGATGCAGATGCTGATCACGGGAGCGGGCTATGGCACGACGCAGGTGATCGCCTGGTCGGACAGCCAACAGCACGTCTTCGAGGTGACGGTGGAGCTGGATCTGGTGGCGTTGAATGAGACGCTGCATCAGATCGATCCAGGCTCGACCGTGGAGGCGAGCTCGTTTCTGGGCAACATCGTCCTGTCCGGCACGGTAAGCGGCCCGCAAGTGGCTCAGCGCATGGAGGAGATGGCGAAGCTCTTCGCCGTCCAGGCCGGCCGCGGCGACCAGACGACCGTCCAGAACCACCTGAACGTGGCCGGCGAACAGCAGGTTCTGTTGCGCTGCACGGTCGCGGAAGTGAACCGATCCGCCGTCCGGGCCCTGGGAATCAACGGCTTCCTGGCCGGCGATGATTTCCGCGACGCCTTCGTGGTGAACAATCTGGGCGGACTGAATCGGACCGACATCCATCTCCTGGAAGGCGTGAACGCCCGCTCCGCGATTCCGTTCGTGACGGGTGATAATGTCATCCGGGACGCGACGACCCTGTCGCTGGGATTTCCCCGCGTGCAAATGCAGGTGTTCCTCCGGGCCCTGGCGGATAATTCGCTGCTGCGTATCCTGGCCGAGCCGAATCTGACGGCCATCAGCGGCGAGTCCGCGTCGTTCCTGGCGGGCGGTGAGTTTCCGTACCCAGTTCCGCAGGCGCTGGGGGCCATCGCCATCGAGTTCCGGGAGTTCGGTATCCGGCTGCACTTCACGCCGGTGGTCCTGGACCACCAGCGGATTCGCCTGAAAGTGGCGCCGGAGGTCAGCGAAACGGACTTCTCCACCGCTCTGCAGGTGGAGGGCGTTTCCGTTCCCGGACTGACCATGCGACGGGCGGAAACGACGGTAGAGGTCGGCACCGGGCAGACCATCGCCATTGCCGGCCTGCTGGACGACGAAATCCGCGGCGTGGTCAGCCGGGTGCCCGGCATCGGCGACGTCCCGGTACTCGGCGCCTTGTTCCGGTCCGTGGAATATCGGCGGCGAATCACCGAGCTGGTGATCCTCGTTACCCCCGAGATTATCGCTCCGTTGAATCCCGACCAGGTTTCTCCGGTTCCCGGACAGTTCGTCACCGCACCGAATGATTTTGAATTGTACACTCTAGGTTTGCTGGAGGGCGCACCCTCGGAAGACCTGAGTACGCCCTCGGATTCGCAGCGTACGCTCACGCCCACGCGGGTCGGGGTGAAGTCCCGCGCGGATGAGCTCTCGATTCACGGACCGTGGGGACATGAGACCATGTTGGGGTTCTAGACAGCATGGGGCGAGCCGGTCCGGCCGGTTGGCGGACGGGTTTGCCAGGACCAACAACCGTTCCCAGGCAGTGCACGGGAGGGTGAAAGCAATGGAAGCATTGAAAAGAGTTCTGAAGCTTCGACGCCGGTCGCGCGGTGCCGTGGCCGTGCAGGTCGCCTTCATGATGGCGGTTCTGCTCGGGTTCGCTGCCCTCGCTTTCGACGTCGGCGCCATGTACAACACGAAGGCCGACCTGCAGCGCACGGCCGATGCGGCGGCGCTGGCGGCGGCAGGGATGTTGGGCGCATTTGAGGTTGGTGACCCGATGGCGCTGGCCCGGGCGGCGGCCGAGGAATACACGGCCAAGAACGCCGTCTTCGGCAAATCGCTGTCCCTGGCCGCAAGTGACGTGGAATTCGGACGGGCTATCTTGGATCCGGTTTCGGGAGGCTACGTATTCTCCCCGACGCAGACGTTGCCGGACGCCGTCCGGATTCGTGTCCGCATGACGGCGGACTCGCCGAACGGCCCCATGCCGCTGTATTTCGCGCGGGTGTTCGGCAAGCAGGCGACGGAAGTGTGGGCAGAGGCTATTGCCGTGATGGTGCCCCGAGACATCGCGGTCGTAGCGGACTTGTCCGGATCGCACAACGACGATAGCACGTACCCGAACGACATGCATCCGGTATGGGACGCGCTGTCGAAGTATACGCTGGCCGATCCGGTCTACGGGGTGGAGAAACCCCATGCCGGCGCCGATGAGGAAAACGGCGGCATGTGGGGCCCCGACTATGCTTGCGCTGACGGAGACGCCGAGTGCGCCTTCCAGCGCGGCGGTCCGGCCTGGGGCCTTATGAAGGAGTTGCAATGGGGCGCCGAGATGGGTGACGGCTACTCGATGGCCTCCGACCCGGGCCTCATCTATCTGCCGAAGAACCAGAACTGGAACAACGCGTTCCTCCGCGCGGCACTGGCCCAGCAGGGCTACATTCCGGCTGAGATCAACGCCCTGATGTCGTCTGCCTACGACCAGTCCGGAGCGCATCCGTATCGCACGGCCGTCGCACTCGGGCTGGCTCGCTGGAACAGCGGTATCGAGGGCGGTCTGTGGGAGCAACTCGGTCTGCCGCGTTCTCAGAGCGGTAACGGGAATAATCAGGTCACCAGCAACGAATTGACCTGGACCGAACGCTTCGGAGACCGCTCCATGTCCGCCTCGGCCAGCATCTGGCAGTCGTGGATCAACGGCAACGGTTCCTTCGGTTACCGCTACGGTGTCAAGGGCTTCGTGCGGTATCTGCAGGACAGCCGCGCCGGCAACGCGCTGACGCCGGAGCTTGCCGTGGCTCCCGAGCAGCCCATGCAGGCGGTCAAGGATGCCGTCGGTGTGCTGGTCTGGCGTCTGGATCAGTTGGATACGGATGACCTGGTGTCTCTGGAAATCTACGGTACCGTCGCCCGGCATGAAGTCGACCTGACGCGGGATTACTTCTCCATTGCCTCGCCGGTGCCCGTCCCGTACGACCCGGACTATGTGTACGAAGGCGTGCCGGGACGACTCTCCGCCATGCAGGCCGGCCACTACGACAGTTACACCAACATGGGCGGAGGCATCCGGATGGCTATCCAGGAACTCAACAGCACTCGGCACCGGCCGATTGCGCGTAAGGTCATGATTCTGCTGACGGACGGTTTGGCGAACGTCAACGAACAGGGTCGGACCGGCGATACGAGGGGCGGCCGCAGCTACGCGATCAAGGCGGCTCACGAAGCCGTGGAAGAGGGAATCATGATCTTCGCGGTCAGCGTGGGCAACGACGCCGATACCTCCGTGATGCGGGAAATCGCCCAGATCGGCGGTGGCCAGTGGTACGACGCTCGCGGGTCGGTCGAGCAGTACAGCCAGCAGTTGATGAGTATTTTTGACAGGCTCGGCGGCGTCCGGCCGGTCGAATTGATCAAGTAGAGAAGGACGTTGTGAACACGCCGGGGACATGGACAGGGTCATTTGTCGCGGCTGGTGCGGCTCGCGACGCGGACGGACGCGGACGGGTGGTATTCACCCGGTCGACCGACCGTCGCGAGCCGTGCCGCCGCGTTTCTCCTGACCACCCCGCTGCGCCAGGGCTTCCCTGAGAGAGTTCTCGATGGCGCACGGTCTTCGAGTCATCCTGTTCAACACCGAAGAGGACTACGCGGTCGCTCTGCGCCGATCCGTCCTGGAGTGCGGCGGAACCAAGATCGTCGCCGAGGTGGATGAACCGGGTGTGCTCAGCCAGGCCGTGCAGCAGATTCCGGCCCAGTTGCTCATCGTCAACCTGGATCCGAACCCCGAGGCCATCCTTCCCATTGCGGGCGAAGTGGCGGCGGGGCACCCCAACCTGGCCGTTTTCGCCGCTTCCAGCTCCACGGACGGACAATTGATTCTCTCGGCGATGCGCCAGGGGCTGCGGGAGTTCCTCACGAAGCCCATCGAACCAGAGACGCTGGTGCAGGCGGTCCAGCGGGTGGTGGATCGCTCGACCACGTCCGGCCAGCAGGGAAGTCTTGTGGCGGTGGTGGGCGGCGCCGGCGGCGTAGGGGCCACAACGCTGGCCACGAACCTCGCGGTCGAACTGGCTTCGATGGCCTCGGGCGGAGTGTGCCTGGTCGACCTGGATTACCGCTTCGGACAGGTGGGGACTCTGCTGGACATCGAACCGGTTTACAGCATCGCAGACCTGTGTGAGACGCCGGAGCGGCTGGAGGCACAGATCATCGAGAAAGCCCTGGTCAAGCATACCAGCGGCGTCCACGCCCTGTGCCGGCCGCCGAGTTTCGCCCAGGCGGACAACATCACCGCCGGGCACTGCGTCGGCGCTCTTTCCGGCCTGGTCTCCATGTTTGAGTACGTGCTGGTGGACGGGCCGCTGCGCTATGACCCGGGCGCCAAGGCCGTGCTCGATATTGCGGACTCTATCGTAATCATGCTTGAACTCCTGGTGCCGGACGTGCGAAACGTGCAGCGCATGCTGGATGCCATGAAGCAGGCGGGGTTCAACCTCGACCGGGTGCACCTCGTCTGCAACCGGCTGGGTAAAGAATCATCCAACCTCTCCGTCGCGGACCTGGAGGCCACGTTGAACATGGAGATTTTTGCCGCGCTGCCGGACGACTGGCCGGGTGTCAGCGCCTCCATCAACCTCGGTGAGCCGTTGGCCCGCTCGCAGCCGCGTTCGAAAGTGCGTCTGGCCATCCAGGAGCTGGCCGAACGGCTGCACAACAGGGCGGACGAGGCAGCCGAGCCGGTCGGCGGCCGAAAAGGCGGAATACTCAGCAAGATTTTCTGATTCTCGCCGGCAAGACCCCGGCGAAGGCAGGTGAGACGTGTTCGGAAAGCGACCTACGACGACCATCAAACTCCCCCCCAAGGCCCCGCCGGTCGCCGAACGCAAAGAGCCGCCGCGGCCGAAAGCGGCGCCGACCGCGGCGCCGACGGCGGAAGCGAAGTCGAAGGTCTCGGACGACAAGCACGAGGCGCTCAGCCAGCTCAAATCCAAAATCCACCGGAAACTCATCGAACAACTGGACATGGCCCGCATGACGGGCGACGACGAAACCGTCCGCCAGCAGGTCCGGGAGGTAGTGGAGCATCTCTGCGAGCAGGAGAACGCGCTGCTCAATTTCAATGAGCGGCAACGGCTGATCAACGAGGTTCTCGACGAGACATTCGGCCTGGGCCCCCTGGAAATCCTGCTGTCCGATCCGACCGTCAGCGACATTCTGATCAACGGGCCGCGACAGATCTACGTCGAGCGGAAGGGCCGCCTGAGCCTCACCGACGTGCGCTTTCGCGACGACGCGCACCTGATGCACGTTATCGACAAGATCGTCTCCGCCGTGGGACGCCGCTGCGACGAGGTGTCGCCCATGGTGGACGCCCGCCTGAAAGACGGCAGCCGTGTGAACGCCGTCATTCCTCCGCTGGCCATTGATGGGGCGTCCGTCTCCATCCGGCGTTTCGGCGCGGATCCCCTGACGTTTGACGACTACATCGCGTTCAATTCCTGCACCGAGCAGATGCGGGACTTCCTCAAAGCCTGCGTGCTCTCCCGGTTCAACGTCCTGATTGTGGGCGGCACCGGCTCCGGAAAAACGACACTCTTGAACAACCTCTCGGCCTTCATTCCCGAATCCGAGCGGATCGTGACGATCGAGGACGCCGCGGAGCTTCAGCTTCGCCAGCCGCACGTGGTGCGCCTGGAGTCCCGGCCCGCCAACATCGAGGGCAAGGGGCGGATCGCCATTCGCGACCTCCTCATCAACAGTCTGCGCATGCGGCCGGACCGCATTGTCGTGGGGGAGTGCCGCGGTCCGGAAACCCTGGACATGCTCCAGGCCATGAACACCGGTCACGACGGCTCCCTCACCACCATCCACGCGAACAGCACGCGCGATGCCGTGGCCCGTGTGGAAACGATGGTCATGATGGCCGGGTTCGAACTGCCGATCCGGGCCATCCGGCAGCAGTTCGCGTCCGCCATCCAGATCATCGTGCAGGCGCAGCGGCTCACGGGCGGACCCCGCAAGATGGTGAGCGTCACGGAGGTGCAGGGCATGGAAGGGGATATCATCACCATGCAGGATATTTTCGCGTACGAACAGTTGGGCATCGGGCCGACCGGAAAGGCGTATGGGCGATTCGTCGCCACGGGGATCCGGCCGTCCTTCGTGGAGCGAATGAAGGCTTCCGGTGCCCACGTCGATCCCCGGTGGTTTGAGCGGCAGATCCTGTCGGAGGACGCGCCGGAATAGACTCCGCCTCCGGGTGGAAACGAGGGTCATCATGGCAGTAACGCATATTCTCGCCTTGTCGATGGGAACATATCTCTTCTTCCTGCTGCCCGCCGCCGGGTCGGTGCTGCTGGTGTACGGCATCTTCCAGGTGATCGTGGAGTCGAGGCGGAGCGAGCGGAAACGCCTGGAAGAGCGCCTGCGGGGCGGGGTCGGGGCCCGACAGCGCGAGCGAAAGGACATCGAATCCATTCTTCGTCGGGAAGCACGCGAGCAGAAGAAGGACTTCCTGACCGGACTTGTGGGCCGCCTGAGCTTCATCCCCAAGGTCCAGGTTCTGCTGGATCAGGCCAACGTGGACTGGTCGGCCACCCGCATGATGGCCAACCTCTTCGGTCTGGCGGGAGTCGCTCTGGTGGGGCTGCTGATGCTGGGGTTCGGCCTGCTCACGGCGGCGGGCGTGGGGGTCTCCATTGTCCTGGTCCCCCTGATGTATCTTTCCTTCCGACGTCGTCAACGGATGAAAAAGCTGACCCACCAGTTGCCCGAAGTGTTCGAAATGATGAGCCAGGCCCTGCGCGCCGGGCACTCGCTGGCCAGCGCCATCCAGCTCATTCACGAGCAGATGCCCGATCCCATCGCGCGGGAATTCGGCCGGGTGTTCCACGAACAGAACCTCGGCATCAAGATTGAGGATGCGCTGCTGGGGATGGCCGATCGCGTGGACTCCCTCGACGTGCGGTTTTTCGTGACGGCAGTGCTGATTCAGCGAACCACCGGCGGCGATCTGGCGGAAGTCCTCGACAAGATCGGGGGCCTGATCCGCCAGCGCATCGAGCTCTACGGCATGGTTCAGGCCCTGACCGCAGAGGGCCGATTGTCCGGCTGGGTGTTGTTCGGCCTGCCCGTCGTGGCGTTCCTGGCCGCCATGTTTCTCAGCCCGGGGTATGCCGAAACCATGCTCAACGATCCCCGCGGCAAGATGATGTTGTTCGCGGCCGGCGGCATGGCCCTCATGGGCATCGCCATGATCCGCTGGATCGTCAACATCAAGGTGTAATCCCTGCACCCGCCCGGGGCGGGTAAGGAGAAACCCATGACGACAATACTGATGGTGGCCGGACTTTGCGTGGCGAGCGTGGCCCTGATCGTCTATGCGCTCCTGCCGCAGAAGACGGACGACAAAGACACCGTCCGACGCCGGATGAGCGCCCGCAAATCGGAAGTCGACATCGATACGCTTCGCAAGCAGGCGCGGGATTCCGTCGCCCGTAAGGTGGTGGAGAAAGTCACCCCCTTCGCCGTGAAACCCGTGATGCCGCAGACGGACGCGGAGATGTCCAAACTGCGGACCAAGCTCTCCACCGCGGGGATCCGCGGCGAGCGGGCCCCGATGATCTTCCTGGGCAGCAAGACGATCCTCGGGCTGGGCTGCATGGCCGTGGCCCTGCTGATCTGCTACGCGAAGAATATGGACCTCCAACACCTGTTCGGATACTCCATTTTCGCCGCCGGACTGGCATTCATGGCGCCCAACGTCTGGCTGTCCATGGCCGCCTCCAAGCGGGCTCAACAGGTCCGCAACGGATTGCCCGACGGGCTCGACCTGATGGTGATTTCCGTCGAGGCGGGTCTGGGCCTGGACGCGGCGGTTCAGCGCGTCGGCGACGAAATGAAAAACGTGCATCCCGTGCTCGCCGAGGAGTTTCAGATCGCCACCTGGGAGACCCAGATGGGGATTCCCCGCGCCGAGGCCCTGGACAACCTCGCCACGCGCACGGGCCTGGCCGAAATGCGCTCCCTGGTCGGCGTGGTGAACCAGGCCGAGAAGTTCGGAACCAGCATCGCCCGCGCCCTGCGCAACCAGTCGGACGCGATGCGCGTTCGCCGGCGCCAGAAAGCAGAAGAAGCCGCTCAGAAGACGACGGTAAAGCTCATGGCGCCGCTGATTCTCTTCATCTTCCCGTGCATTTTCGTGGTGCTGGCCGGACCGGCTGTCATCAACCTCCTGGACAAGTGGGTCAACAACCCGAACCTGTAGAGTCGCTTGACGAAACCATCGGACGCGCATACGAAAGGGAAGACCCGTCAGCCGGGTCTTCCCTTCTCCGTTTTTGAGGACCCGCGCCGGCAATACAGGCGGGCCGATCGGCCCGGGCGGCCGGTACGATCCTACGGCTCATCCGACTCCGATCGGGTGGCCGGCGCAGGTTCGAGACGGATCTTGACGACTCGACCTTTCGTCATCTGTCGGACGTTGAGGCGAAGCTCCTGCTCCACCTGATCAATCAGGCTCTGAAACTCCCTGGCGTCGGCCACCGGCTGATCGTTGACGTGGGTGATGATCTCATAAGGGCGCAACCCCGCGACTGCCGCTCGGGAGCCGGGTTCGATTCTCGACAGCACCACGCCCGGTTCGTCGGGCCCGCGCTGGTAGTAGCGGCGCGCCTCGTAGGTCAGGTCACGCACCGTCAGGCCCAGTGCCTCGGACTTGTATCGCGGAGCGGAATCGTAATGGGGCGGACTCTCCACGACGGTGAACGTGTGCCAGTGCGTCTGGCCGTCGCGGAAATACTCCAGCTCAAACGGCCTGCCGAACCCCAGATCCGTCAACACACGGCTGACGGCGTCGTCCGCGCTCGGCCAGGGTTTGGGAATCTGATCCATGTACTCCTCTGGCACCTCGCTGAGCTGGCTCCAGGGGAAATCGTAACCGAACTCGCTTTCGTCGGTAGAGACGGGGATCGGTCGATGATGATCCGGCGTGCGGATGTGAAGCAGGATGTCTCCCGCCGCCAGTCCGGCCTCGGCGGCCGGTGAATCCGGGTAAACGTACGACACGAGTGCACCGAAGGAGCCATCCTGCGTCAGCACGGAGACGGCGTTCATGCGGGCCAGTTCGGTGTTAAGGTTCTGGAGCACCACCCCGAGCCACGCGATCCGGTTTTCCTCCGCTTCACTGACCGGAACGTTGCTGGCATCCGCATTCGCCGCAAGGTCGTCGAGAAGAGGGACCACGAACGCCAGCGGGGTGAGTCGCTCCCGCTGAACCCGCCAGAAATCGTCCTCCTTGACGGCCCGCCGCACCGTCAGAGGTGCCGCAAGCAGCGTGCCGTCCGGGCGGAAGAGAAACAGGCCCGACTCGTCTCCCGGAATGCTTGGATACACGTTCCGCCGGTGTCCGGTTTCGAACGACGACAGACGGGTGTGCTGATACCGTACTAGAAGATCCTCTCCGAAAAGCGAGGCCATCGCTTGAATCAGCGTCTCATTGCGGAGCGATCGGATGTCTTCCAGCCCGATCCGCACCGGGCGAACGGCCTGGCGACCTTCCGCCTCAAGTGTCGCGATGAAGCATCCGTATTCACGCAACGAGTGGCCGAAGCTCGCCCGGCAGATCCTTTTGTCGGGCAAGCGGACCTCGATCCGCTCGAGCCGGGCAGTCTGTTTGGGGTTCAGGTGTGCCAGGACGATCAGCGTCGCGGGGTCGCGCACGATGCTGAGCGTATAGGCGGAAGTGGCCATTGTCTCATCATCCCGATAGCGACGGTACCCCCGGGAACCGACATCCTTCTGTGGGCTGCGGAAGACCAGAGTCGTGTGCAGGAGTCCGTGCGAGAAAGCGTCCTCCACCGTGCTCAGCACGGACTTCATCTCGTCCGCCGACCAGGCCGGCCAGTCCAGTGGTGATCCTTTCCACGAATCGTCCAATGACAGCGCGTTGTTCAGGAACACTCCCACGGGCGTGCCGGCGGCGTCAACGATCAGACATGCCCCCGATACGGGCCGAACGGCCGGACCCTCTTCGTAGATTAAAACGCATTTGGGCAGCGGATGGACTCCGATGCGCCAGTCGCCGTCGCGCGGATCATAGGTGACGGCGTACCAGGGTTCGGGCCGATCCGCCGCAAAAGTCAGTGTGCCCGCTTCGGCCAGAGGCTTTTCCAGCGTCAGCAGCACACCGTTTTGGTGCAGGGGATAGGCGGCCACGCGCGCATCGACCCGTTGATCGCCCCATCGGATCGCGATGCGTTCCACAAAACGGGGATGAATCAGACGATCCGGGCAGAGCACCTGGGTCGGCGAGAGGAGAAATCCGCCTGCCTCATAGGGACGCTTCTCCTGTACGTAGGTGGAGCAGTCGAGGAAGGGGATCATGCCTCCTCCGCCCCGGCTGCCCGCCGAAGGGGCGTCCCCCTGATCGTATTTCAGCGTGTATTCCACTCGAACGAATGCGGATTGCAATTGTCGAGCCAGGGCTCTTTGCTGTGAGACATCCAGAACCTCGGCTTCATCGGCCAGACTCGCGGCCGGAGTCAGGAGAAGGAGGCCCGTAAGGGCCGCATGGAAACATCGCATGGGTCGTGCCTTTCCAAACATAAAATTACTCCCGTTCGTAATCACGGAGGAAATCGAGCACCACCTGCCGCATCAGCCCGTTCCGCAGAACGGTGAAGACCACGCGGTGCCGCTCGTCCACTTTCTCCACGAGGGTCGTATGAATCTGCTGCAGATCGTCCAGCGTGCGCATGTCCCGGCCGTCGACTTTGAGGATGATGTCGTTGGTCTGAAGGCCCGAACTCGCAGCATTGCCTGGATACTTCACGGAATAGACGAACACGCCTTCCTGCCTGTGGAAGTAGAGCTGCGGGTTCTCAAACTGGTTGATGGTCTTGACGGTGAGGTCCCAGCGCTTGCAGTCATACGAGTCTCCCTCCACCCTTCCCTTCTCCCGCGGGATCATCTGGCAGGTCTGCTCCGCGTCGTCCCGCTGAAACCGGACCTCAACCGGTTCATCGACGCGGAGCAGACCCAGCCAGCTCCGGACGGCGGGCAGATCCTCTTCCGTCAGCGCATTCAGGGCTCGACCGTTGACCGAGAGAATCCGATCACGTGGCTGCAGACCCGCGGCCCGGGCGGGGCTCTCCGGGTCCGTGCTGGCGACGATGACGCCCTGCGCGCCCTCGAAGTACGTGTTGCGGTTGAAGTCCCGGAGCGGCTGAAGCTCCAGCCCGGTCCAGGACCAGCGGACTTCTCCGTGCTCGCGAAGCTGGTCGACGACGAAGGCCACGGTGTCGGACGGCACGGCAAACGCGAGGTCGCCGCCCATGAGATACCCGCGAGCGTTGATCCCGATGACTTCACCGCGGGTGTTGACCAGCGGCCCGCCGGAGTTCCCGGGGCTGATCGCGCAGTCCGTCTGCAGCCACAGGCTGTACTCGCTGTTGCCCGGAAGGTAGCGACGTGTACAGGCAATGATGCCGATGGAAACGCTCCGGCTCAGTCCCCAGGGCGCTCCCATCGCCATCACGAAGTCGCCTTCCTCCAGGTTCGCCGACCCGCCGAGCGGCGCGTACGGCAGGTCCCCGGCCCCCTCGGGCACGTCCAGTTGCAGCAGGGCCAGATCGGTGTCTTTGTCGGAGCCGATCACCCGGGCGTTCATGGCACGGCCATCGTAGAGCAGGCACCGAACCTCGACCGCTTTGTCGATCACGTGCCAGTTGGTCAGCGCTTCTCCGATTGGCGAGATGAGAACGCCGCTGCCTGACACCTCCTGGGCGCGCCGTTGGCCCCCTTCATACGTCTCCTGGATACACTTGACGAACACCACTGCGGGAAAAACCCGGTTCTTCGCGCTGCGGACCGTGTCCCGGAAATCGGGTCCGTGCCCGACCAGCAGCGCCCTGTCGTCGCCATGGACGATTCCCGCCCCCGCGCAAACGAGAGCCACGGCCAGCCATCCACGCATGTTGCCTCTGTTCATATCGTGCATCTCCCGGGCGAAAAGGCCCGCAAACCAGGAACGCGGAACGACCACCGTGATCGGAACGGGATTCGGCCGCCGTCGCATCTCTCCACCACACCGCCTCCGCTGGGGAGGGAATCGTACCGCCGTTCAACCGAATTCTCACGCCGAACGGGCCGGTCCTGACAGTCTATGCGCACGGCCCGGCACGCAGGTTTCAGGAAGCGGCTCGCCCATTCGTGCCGCTGTTCCCTCAGTCGGCCGGAACGCAGCGGCTGGCGGCCCAGGCCCGCAGGGCGGCAACCCGCTCGGCCATCGTCAGGGACAGTGGCCGGGTGCCGCGGATTTCCGCGATCAGGTCTTCCTGCAACAGGTCCCGATTCTGACCAAACGCACTGTACAGCCCACAGACGACGGCCTGCTCGATTTCGGCCCCGCTGAAACCCTCGGCCGCTTCGGCCAGGGCGGACAGATCGAACCCGCCGGGGTCGCGTTTGCGCTTCATCAGGTGGATGCCGAAGATGAACTTGCGGGCCTCGTGGTCGGGCAGGTCGACGAAGAATATCTCGTCGAACCGCCCCTTCCGCACCAGTTCTGGCGGCAGCGCGGAGATGTCGTTGGCGGTGGCCACGCAGAAGATCGGCGACTGATGGTCCTGGAGCCAGTTCAGCAACGTCCCGAACATCCGCTTGGACAAGCCGCCGTCGCTGGATTCCGCTCCCGCCGACGCGAAAGCCTTCTCGATTTCGTCGATCCACAACACCACCGGAGCCATGGATTCCGCCTGCTTGATCGCCATCCGCAGGTTTCGCTCCGACTCGCCCACGTACTTGTCGTAAAGCTGCCCGGGATCGAGCTTGAGCAGCGGCAGTCGCCACGCCGTCGCCACGGCCTTGCACGCGGCGCTCTTGCCGCAGCCCTGGACGCCCAGCAGCAGGATACCGCGCGGCGACTGGAGGCCGAACTCCCTCGCTTGGGCCGACAGTGTGCCAGCCCGCTTCTTCAACCATTGCTTGAGGTTGGCCAGACCGCCGATTTGGTCCAGGCTGACCTTCGGCTCGATGTATTCCAGCAGGCCGGCCTCACGGATCATGTCGCGCTTGACGATGAGGAGGCGATCGATGTCGTCGGCGTTGAGGCAGTCATCGTCGAGGATCACGCGGGAAATCGCCATGCGGGCTTCAGCCGCGGTCAGCCCCCGCAGCAGCTGAATGATGTGCTGGAACTGCGTTCGTGACAGATCCGCGCGGATGGAAGAGTACCGAGACAATTCCTTGAACGTGCCGCGGACAATCGTCTCCAGTTCCTCCTCGCCGGGCAGGGGGACTTCGAAGGGAGTGGCCAGACGCTTGAGCGAGTCGGGCAGGCGGATGGTCGTGTCGATAAGTATCAGGGTCTGCTGTCGCTCCGGCGCATTCTGCGCGAATGTCCGCACCATCCGTTGCAGGGTGGCGTCGCTCAGGTGCGTGCAGAGCTCCTTCGCAATGAAGACCGCCGGCCAGGTCCGCGACAGCATCCAGGACAGGGCGTCCGCCGGCTTGAAGGTGCCGCCGATGATCTCCCGGGAGGCGGGCGCCGTGTTCCGCAGACCTTCCACCACGTTCCAGACGTACGCGTGCATGGCCAGCGACCTGACGACCTGCAGCACGCGGTCCATCGCCCGGCGCTCCTCGTCCGTCTCAACCGTGATCAGCGGATGGCGAGTGCGGATCAACAGCCGCAGGTCGTCGATGGTGTCAGCCATGGTCGGAATTCCCGAAGACCGCCGGCGATCGCGGCCCCCTCCCGAACGGCGGCCGCTCGCAACATGGTAATGATCTCTCCTGCGCCAGTCCAAAGCGCTCACCGATTGGTCGGCCCGGTGAAAAATTGGCCCGGGACAGCTTGACATATCAAAAGCTTATGATATATAAATATAGTGATGTCTGCTGCGCGGGAAATCCGAATTCCAGCTTCGGCGTTCGAGCAGACCGCCGATGTCCTGCGGGTGTTGGGGCACCCTCAACGCCTTCGAATGCTGGAATTGCTTGCAGGACAGAAAGTTACGGTGGGCGCCCTGGCCAAGGCGATCCGGATGGCGCCCGCGGCGTGCAGTCAGCACCTGAATCTGATGCACGCCCACGGCGTGCTGGCCCGTGTGCGGGACGGGCGGACCACCTACTACACGGTGGTGCATCCGCACGCGTTGGCCCTGCTTGACTGCATCCGAAAGCACGCCGGGTCGCCCGCGCCCGCGACTGCCCGAAAGCGAAATCCAAACTGACCAAAGGAGCCAGACACGGAAATGACCACGATGAAACAGATCACCGCCGACGACCTCGCACGGCGTCTCCAGGGAAACGGATCGCTGCGTCTCATCGATGTGCGCAACCCGGACGAATACGAGGTGGTGCATGTAAACGGTGCGGAAAACGTACCGCTGATGCAGCTTCTCGACCAGGCGTGTGAATGGGATCGCAACCAGCCTCTGATGCTCATCTGCCACCAGGGGCCACGATCGCAGAACGCTGTCCGTCAACTCGAGGTGGCCGGCTTCACCGACCTCACCATGGTCCAGGGCGGAACGCAGGCCTGTGTGCGGACGGGGGTCTCCCTGATTCGCGGACGCCGTCGCTTTTCCATTCAGCAGCAGATGCAGTTGATCGTGGGGCCCATGATCCTGGCCGGCGCAATCGGCTCGTTCTTCTATTGGCCGCTCATCGCGCTGACTTTCATCGGCGGGTGCGGTCTGCTGATGGCCGGAATCACCGGTTTCTGCCCGCTGGTGAATCTGCTTGGTCGGGCCCCGTGGAACCGGCCGAAGAAGGTCTGTGCGACCCCGCCGGAGGACTGCAGCCCGGGTCCCCGGGCGACCAGTTGCTGCGGCGGTTGAGCCGGTCTCAGCTCGGCCCAAACCCGTTCGCCTCCCGGATCATCTGAACCAGACGGCTCGCGCCGGCGTCACACGTCCGGCGGATCGTCTGAATCTCCTCTTGCGTGATCCGGTCAAGGTGAATTCCCGCCGTGACGCAGACGGACGCGCCCAGTTGTTCCGCCAGCCGTTCGGCCACGGCGCGGACAATCTCCCCTTCTCGATGCGGCGGGCGGTTCAGTGTCTGGACCGAGGCGGTTCCATCCACAGTCGGAGCCGCCAGGGCCACGGCGCCGATATGATCCTGACCACCGGCGACATGCACACGGAAGTCCGCGCCGTGCTTCTGCCAGAAAAAGGTGACTTGCGTACGTCCGTCGCCGATCTGAAACCTGTTCACGGTGACACTCTCCCCACTGCGGGGGGTCGTTCGGCCCCGCGCGGTTTTCGGCAGAGTATCCGCGAACCTCAGCGGTGCGTCGAGGCGGGCATTGACGCAAAAAGAAGTGACTCCAGACGCGACATCTCCCGCTCCCAGCAGTGGTTTTCCGCGGCGAATCGCCGGGCGGCCGCTCCCAATCGGAAACACCGATCCGGATCGGCCAGAAGGCCGACCACCTGGTCGGCGAACGCCTCGGCCGTATCCGCGATCAGATAATGAATCTGATCCTTGGCCGTCAGTCCCGTGGCGGCCGTGGGAGTGAGCACGACCGGACGAGCGGCCGCCATCGCCTCCAATACCTTGTTCTGCAGCCCGCGCGCGATGCGAATGGGGCAGACACTTACCCGGAACCGGCGGACAAACGACACCACGTCCTCCACCTCGCCGACGATCTGCACGCCCGGCGTCTCGCCCAGGACGCGAACCGCGCGTGTCGGGCGCCGTCCGACGATCTCGAACGAGGCATCCGGAACGCGCCGCCGAATCAAAGGCCAGATGTCACGGACGAACCAGACGACCGCGTCGACGTTCGGCGGGTAATCCATGCACCCGACGAATCCCGCCACGGGGCTGGGGCAGACCCAGCCCGATTCCGGCAGATCGGGGATCGTCACACCGTTGGAAACCGTGAACACCCGCCGCCCCAAGGCGCAGACCTCCAGGTCGGCCGCCTCCGCATCCGTGATCACGGTCGCCGCATCAAACTCATTGAGCCATTGCAGCTCACGAGTCGCCAATCGGCGGCCTTCAAGATCATACAGCAGGGCCCGGGCCCCGGAACTCCGCTGGGCATAGGCCGTCCATTTCCGCGAATCCAGATCGCAGAAGTCCAACACTTTTCGGGGGGCCCGGACGTACCGGGCGTAGGGCGCCATTCCGGAAGAAAACACCAGCACCGCGTCAAACCCTGCCTGCCGATCCCATCGCCGCAAGGTGCGCACCATCTCGAGGTGCTGGTAATACCCTTCCGTGAACGTGCCGCCGCGGGCAAGGCTCCACAGGCCGCGCGGCATGGACACGGTCTTGAGCAACCGGACAGCCGCCACGTCGGCGCACATCGCACGGACCGCCTCCACGTGCTTCAGATCTGCCGGGTTGTCCACAAAACAGCCGCACCACACCTGGTGCCGGCCAGACAGATGCTTCAGCTCATGGAACGACCGAAGCTTGTCGCCTTTGTTCGGCGGGTACGGCAGTCGATGGGCGAGATAAAGCACCTTCATGATCGTCAGCCCGGCACGTGTCGGGAAACCCACGCCCCCAGCGGGCGCGTGAGGGCCAGCGGCATCCGCCTCCAAATGCGACGCGCCAGACGAAAACGCGGATTCGTCGGACTCAGGTCCGGGGCGCATCGGCCCGGGGCCGCCAGACGCTGGTATTCCATCATGGTGGGCTCAAAGCCCTGGAACCGCTTGAAATCCACGCAACCGGTGTTGTCGTGCCGCGACCGGCCGAAGTCGAACACGCGGCAGCCGAGTTCCACTGCTCGCTCCATGGCCGTCAGGTAGATGAAGTTGTACAGCCCCGGAACGCTTCGCCGATCGTCGGCGCCCACGAAATAGGGAAGGGCGACGCCACGGTGGAGAAACGTCACCAGCCCGCCGACCGGAACATCTTCGTGGAACACCAGGGACACAAGGTGCCGTCCGGGCGTCCGCGCAATCAGCTCCTCGAAAAACGAATACGGGTAGTTGAGCGACGCCAGGCGCCGCATGCTCCGGCAATAGAGGCCCCACACCGCGCGCAGGTGAGAATCGTCGAACGACACACGCAGGCGATACTTGTCACGGGCATTTCGGGCGGCGGCTCGGGCCTTGCGCGGCAGCCAGCCGAGCACCTCACCGGGCGTGGGCGGCAGCTCTCGGCGAAACGTGACATACCGCCTGTCCACCGGCAGATCGGCATGAACGGCCAGAACGCTGCGCAGGTCCAGCCAGTCCGCTTTCAGATGCTCCATCCAATCCCGGGCGGCTTGCAGCAGCGCTTCGGCGGCCTCCACGTCATCGGCCAGTGCCCCCCCGTACACCGCATACGGCACGCTCACCAGCATCGTGCCGCCCAATCGACTGCGCACGCGGCACAGAGGCAGCACGCCGCAGCGTCGATCGCCGCGACGGGCCTCAAGGTAAAGCGTCTGGTGCCCGAACGCCGCCCGGACGGCCTCTATCCAGCGTGTCGTGTGAAAGAGGGTTCCATTCCGATGTGCCTCCACATACGCATCCCAACCGTCGTGGTCAGGTGGTTCCGGAATCCGGACCACGCACGCATCGGGCCGTTCAGCCATCTGCCTCCCACGCGAAACCGGTCTTTCCAATACGCCAGGCGCCATTCATGAGTTATCGGCAGTTCCCGGGGGCGGTTTGCGAAGACGCCGACCCGAATGGCGGGCTGCGGTAGTCGAATATAACCTACCGCGGAGTAGTGTGTTACGATCGGGTGCCCGACGTTACGTGGCCGCCAGGAACACCCCAAAGAGCACCGCGAACACCCCCAGCAGCGGATGCACCTCACGAAACCGGCCGCGCAGCACCTTCAGCAGGACGCACGAGATGATGCCCCAGGCGATGCCGTGTGAAATGCTCATCGCGAACTGCATCACCACGATCGTCAGAAACGCCGGCAGGCCCTCCGTCCAGTCGTCCCATCCGATGCGCCGGACCATCGGCAACATGTAGCATCCGATGATGATCAGCACGGGCGCCACCACGGGATGGCAGGAAGCCGTTGCGCCGGCCCCAGCGCCGGGATTCAGCGTTGCGAGGGGCACCGTCACGGTCCCCCCGATCAGTTCCACCAGCGGGTAGAAAAACAGCGACCCCAGCAACAGAAAACCCGTCACCACGCTGGCCAGTCCTGTCCGGGCGCCGGCGCTGATGCCCGCCGCCGATTCGACGTAGCTGGTAATCGTGCTGGTGCCGGCCACCGTGCCGGCCATCGTGGCCAGCCCGTCGCTGATCAGCGCCTGACGGGCTCGCGGAATGCGCCCGTTGCGCATCAGTCCGCTCCGTTCCGCCACGCCCACCAGCGTCCCGACCGTGTCAAACAGATCGAGAATCAGGAAAATGAAAATGATGGTCAGGCAGCGCATCGGACGATTCTCGGTGAAGAGCTGTCCGAACCCGTGGAAGACGCCGAAGAACGTCGCTTTCGCTCCTTCGATGGGGCTCTGCGTCTGGGCCTTCCACTCCACCAGTCGATAGCCCCAGGTGTCGCCCCAGAAATGCGAGGCCGCCAGGCCGAGGGCCGCCGTGGCGAGTACGCCGTACAGGATGGCCCCGCGCACACCAAAGGCCAGAAGGGCGCCAATGATCAGCACGCCCGCAAGCGTCAACAGAACGACCGGACTGTGCAGGCTGCCCAACTGAACATAGACGACCGGGTTGGCGACCACCACGCCCCCCATCTGGAACCCCACAAACGCGATCATCAGGCCGATTCCCACCGCGATGGCATGCTTGAGAGAATCTGGAATGGCCCGAATGAGCGTGTCCTGAAGACCGATCGCCGCCAGGAGCACAAACACCGCACCCCCCAGGAAGTTGGCCGCGAGGGCCTCCTGCCACGACCAGCCCATTCCGCCAACGGCCGCTGCTCCGCATACGGTGATCGCGAAAAAGACGTTATGACCCATGGCCGGAGCCAGGGCTACGGGCAGATTGGCCCAGATGCCCATCAGAAAGCATGCCAGCGCGCTGCACAGACACGTGGCCACGAACACGCCGCCGGGATTCATGGGCTCGACCATGTTCGGATCGCTCAGGATTACCGGCTGCACGAACAGGATGTACGACAGGGCCAGGAACGTCACGACGCCACCGAGGGCTTCGTGGCGGAGCGTTGTCCCATGGGCGCGCAAACCAAACAGACGTTCGAGCATGACTCGCACTCCGATGAGCCGATCGGTCAATCGCAAACGACGGGCGTGCCGTGCGGGGCATCTGCCGGCCGCCGATCAGTGGACGCGCAACACCGGTTGGAGTATACAGGGCCGACGAGAATCGAGGTAGGGCGGCTGTGCTTCAGATGCCGGCAAGGCAAAGGAGAACACGAATGACGATGCGGCTGTTCCTTTCGGCGGCGGTGCTGGGAGCGGCGTTGTGCGGCTGCCACGGCGCCAGACCGCCGGCACAAGTAGGAGCGATTCCTCACATGACGGAGACCGGATTCATCGACAAATCGATCCATCTCGACGGCAGAAGCTATCCCTACGTCGTGTACGTTCCCCCGGATTACTCGTCCCGGAAGGCTTGGCCGGTCTTTCTGTTCCTGCACGGCAAAGGCGAGCGCGGTTCGGACGGAATCGCCCAGACCCGCGTGGGGATCGGGACCGCCATCCGCGAGCACCCCGAGCGCTTCCCGTGCATTGTGGTGATGCCGCAGTGCGATACGGAGCACATGTGGGAAGGGCCGATGGAAACCCTGGCCCTGGCCGCGCTGGATCGCACCCTGGTCGAATACGCAACGGATGCCAGTCACGTCGTGCTGACCGGGCTCTCCATGGGCGGACGCGGCGCCTGGACCATTGGCGCCCGCCACGCCGAGCGCTTCTGCGCGATTGTGCCGATCTGCGGCTGGGCCGAGCCGGAGACCGCCGGCGCGCTGACCCGCGTGCCCATCTGGGCCTGGCACGGCGAGGCGGATCCGGTCGTGCCGGTCGAGAGCACGCGCAAGATGGTGGAGGGCCTGCGGGCCCTTGGAGGAGACGTGCGCTACACCGAGCTGCCCGGCGTAACGCACAATTCCTGGGACGCCGCTTATGGCAACGAGGATCTCATCGCCTGGATGCTCGGCGAGCAAGCGCCACCGAATTGAAACGGGGCGGACCGGCCCGCAACACGACCGCCGGTCAGCCGGCTCGCTGGCGCGCCAGCCGGAAGATCAACGCCTCCAGGCAAAGCTGTACGTTGGCGTTGAGGTTGATCTGCTGTACCGCCGTGTTGATGGCCGAGATGGCGTCCGCGTACGACGCCACAAGCGATTCGCGCTGGGGCGTGCCGACGGCGGACCGCAACCGCTCACGGTACCATGCCGAGGCCAGAGACAGCAGGACGTACAGCCCCTGACGCTGCGCTTCGGTATCCGAGACCTCGGGATCACGACGGCGGTATTCCGTGCCGAGCCCCTTGGCGGATTCCATCCATTCTTTCACGATGGCCGGCCCTGCGGCGGCATCCAGCCGCTCCAGCCGAGGTGCGATCTGCTCGCGCACGGCCAGAACCCCGTCGTCCACGTACTGCACCGCCAGTCCCAGGCTGCCCTCGGCAAGCTGGGCGACGTACGTGACGGCATCCTCGCGCAGCTCCGGTCGTAACTCCCGCAGTCGTTGGGCCACGAAATCCTGCGGCAGCGGCGAGAACGAGACGAGCTGACACCGCGAAAACGTGGTGGGAAGCAGCCGTTCCAGGGAGGATACCAGCAGAATAAGAAACGTGGTGGCCGGCGGTTCTTCCAGCGTTTTCAGAAGGGCGTTCTGTGCGGCGGTGGTGATCCGATCCGCCTCGCGGATGAGAAAGACCTTCGCCCGCCCGCGGGCCGGCTTGGCGCCCACCGCCTCAATCACGAAATGCCGGATTACGTCCACCCCCAGGTCCAGGGCCTTGCGGTTGCGCACGGCCGTGTCCGGATGAAAAGCGTTGAGCTGCCGGTAGATGCGGTGCAGGTCCGGATGCGTGTCGGCCCCAACCGCCCGGCAGTCCTCGCATTCGCCACAGCCGTCCAGCGCCGGCCCCGTCCAATCGGCCAGTTCCGGCAGCCCGCGCAGGTCCGCCTCGGCCGAACGGGGCCGCGCACACAGCAACAGTCGGGCGAATGCCGTCGCGAACGTCTCTTTCCCCACGCCGTCCGGCCCGTGAAAGACGTATGCGTGCGGAACCCGGTTGCCGCGCAGGGCCCGCTGCACCATGCGGTGCGCCCGCGGCTGATGTCGTACGTCAGAAATGTTCACGCCGCAGCGCCTCCCACACGGCCTCGTGCACCTCGTCGGCCGGACCGCGGGCGTCAATGATCCTGACCGGTCGCGGGTAGAATTCAGCCAGCCGAAGGAACGTCTGACGCACCCGCCGGTGGAACTCGATTGGCCGCGCCTCCATCGCATCCGTGTGGGCGTCGTCGAACAGGCCCTGCTGCCCGACGTGTCGGCGGCGTTTGCCGGCATGGTGCGGCTCCCGCCCCGTCCGCTGAAAGCCCTTCTCCACGTCCACATCCAGCACAAACGTCAGGTCCGGCCAGGTGTCTCCGATCGCGTACCGCGCCACTTCCAGGATCCGTGCCACGTCGTACCCCGCCGCACCCTGGTAGGCGCAGGTGGCCGAGACGAACCGATCGCAAAGCACCGTCTTGCCGCCGGCCAACGCCGGTTCGATGATCTCGCCCGCCAGTTGCGCCCGCGACGCCATGAACAGAAACGTCTCACAGCGGACGTCCATTTCGTTCAGATCGTAATCCAGCAGAACGTGCCGAATGCGGTCGCCGATGTTCGTCCCGCCGGGATCCTTGCAGTGCACCACGTCCAGACCGGACGCCGCCAGGCGCCGGCCCAGCTTCTCCCGCTGCGTGGACTTGCCGCACCCATCGGGGCCGTCGAACACGATGAACTTGCCGCGCAATTGTTCCATGTCGCTCCGTAACGTATCGCTGCCTCAGGGGCAAAACGCCCGCGGCGCCGCCGCGCGGGCCGCGTCAAACACCTCCGCCGCGTTGTAGCTCGACCGTACAAACGGACCGGCCGCCACGCTGAGGAGCCCCGCGGCCCGCGCCTCCTCCGCCAGTTCCCCAAACTCCGCCGGCGGGTAGTACTTCTCCACCGGCACATGCTCCGGCGAAGGTCGCAGATACTGGCCGATCGTCAGTATCTGGCAACCCGCCGAAACCAGGTCGGCAAAGGTCTTCCGCAGTTCGTCGCGCGTCTCGCCCAAGCCGATCATCAGGCCGGATTTGGTCAGGATGGTGGGGGCATGCTCGCGCACCGTCCGGATCACGCCCAGCGAACGCTCATAGCGGGCCTGCGGCCGGATGAGCCGGGTCAGCCGCTCGACAGTCTCCAGATTGTGGTTATACAGATGCGGCCCGGCATCGCAGAGCGCGCGGATGCTCGCCTCGCACCCCTTCATGTCCGACGGAAGCACTTCGATCGTGGCACGCGGACACTGTTGCCGCACCGCCTGGACGCATGCCGCGAAGTGAGCGGCGCCCCCGTCTTGCAGGTCGGCGCGGGCAACGGCCGGGATCACCTCATGCCGCAGGCCGAGCTCCGCGGCCGCCTTCGCCAGCCGCAGAGGCTCATCCGGCGCGGGGGCCGACGGCCGACCCGGATCCACCGCAC
>JBPOIK010000058.1:0-3645 GCA_052034525.1 Planctomycetota bacterium | reverse complement strand
TTCTCGTTGGAGACGGTCACGTCCCCGGACCCGGTCGAAAGGCCCGTCTCGTATTTCATCCCGTTCGGGAAGGTAATCTCGTAGGTGACATATCCGGCATAGGTGCCGTTCGGATTGCCAGCAGAGGAGGAGTCCGCCAGGGTCGGGGCCGTCACCGGGGCCTCGATGGTCGCGGGGAAGCAGTTGCCGTTCTCGTCGATCAGGACCTCATCCGTCCCGTTGACCCCGTGCAGGAATTGCTTATATTCCCGGAACGTCCAGATGGCGTTTGCGAAGCCGCTCCCAATGTCCGTGAAATCCCCCGTGGAGAGGGCCGACCGGAAGCGAAGGTGCGTTCCGTCCCCGATGACGATGATATTCCGGAACCGGCGGACGGAATGCACCGCCCCGACCGGCGTCGTGTTCACGTTCGTGAATTTCGGGCGGATCGTCTGTTCCCCGTCCACACCGTAGGTGATGTTCACGGCCTGCTTCAGGTAACCCTCCTGCTGGAGGTTCCGGCGGCTGTCGTAGGCGAGGCCCTTGTGGAAGAAGATTTGTTCTTTAGGCATAGCCAGCCTCTTTTAGCATCTGGTTGAATTTTGCCCTGGCCGCCGCTTCCTCGTCCCGGGCGGCGTTGACCCTTCCCCCGCCCCTACCGAGAGATGCGAGCTGCTCGTAGAACGGCTTCCAGTTCGATTTGAACATCGGGGCGACGGCTGTCTGTGTCTGCTCGATCCCGGCCGTGGGAGCCGATATTCCGCCTGTCTCGCCCCCACCCGCGAGCGTGTCGGCTATGCTCGCCGCATTTGCGAAGTCCATCCCCCCGAACGGACCGGCGCCTCCCGCCTGATCTGCCACCGCGTAATCGCTCATGTTGACCGCGCCGGGATCAAAACTCTCGATGCCCTCCGAAAGCGCCCCGAACGCCTTTCCGGCCAAGGCATGGGTCCCGAGGGTATAGGCGGCGTTGATTGCCGCGGCCGGCACTCCCGCCGAGAACAACGCCCCGGCGACAGGGGCCGCAATGGGGGCCGCCGCGATGCCAAGGATGGACGCCAGCCCCGCGATAGCTGCCGCCTTGCCGACCCCCTTCGCCACCGACATCATGCTCCCGAGCGGGTCGCCGACGAATTCCCCGATCCCCATCATCGTTCCGGGGGCGTAGTTCATCATCGTGCTGAATCCCGGAAATCCGGAGATCATGTCAAGCCCGCGGTCGGTCTTGTCGTATGACGTGGGGGAGGTTGCTTGCTCGTAGCTCTCAAGCCCCGCCATGGATGCGGCATTCTCCGGCGTCCCCTCCTGGTAGCCGGTCGTACTCCATCCGGCATCAACGTCGCCTCCGATGGCATCGGTCACGCCGGGAGTTGACGGGGTTCCGATCCCAAGGCTACCAAGGTAGTCCCCAAGGGCGCTGCCCCAGCCCGACAGGGTGTCCCCGAGGGCGCTGCCCCAGCCCGACAGGGTGTCCCCGAGGCCGCCGAAGTCAACGCCCCAGCCGCCCCATGTGCCGAGAACATCGCTGGTATTATCGTACCCGAGGCTGTCGGCCCATCCGGAAAGCGTGTCCCCGAGGCCGCCGTAGTCAACGCCCCAGCCTCCCCAGGTTCCGAGGTAGTCGCTGGTGCCCCAGCTGGTGCCCCAAGTGTCGTTCTCGGTTCCTGCCGGAGAGGTATAGCCGCCGAGAGTGTCGTAGCCCGTCCCGAGGCCACCTACTCCTTCCCCGAAGCCGCCGAAGCCGCCCCAGCCGCCCACGCCGTCCCCGCCCATGCCGTCCCCGCCCATGCCATCGCCCGTGCTGGAGTCGCCGGAGCTTCCCGTGCCTCCGCTGCCGTCCCCATCGTCAAACTGGAGCATCCCGGTCCTGGGGTTGATGGTCCCCGAGCCGCCGAGGGCCTTCAGGATTGCCGCCTCGCGGGGGTTGATGTGGGCGACGATGCGGTCCCGTCCCGTCCCGAGGGCCGCGAGAATGTCGTCGATCTGCGACGGGGTTCTCTGCATAAGATCAGCCGCGTTGAACATAACCTACCTCCTTCTCCGCCGCATCTTCGGGACCATCCGGACGTCCGTGTCGTCGAACGGCCTCGCTTCCTTCTGCGCAACCGCCTGCCCCGCCGCCGACTTGAAGGCGTTCTCGTAGGCCTCCGCCCTCTGAAATTCCTTGCTGCCCTCGTTGAACGTCCTCAGGATGTCCGCCACGACCCCCATCGCCAGCCCGTGGTGGTACTGTTTCGGAACCTCGGGGTACATGGTCAGGTATCCCTGATTCGCGTCGGCCTGCGTCGGGTCGAACGGGAAGGCAATCGGCAGGGGGATGAATTCAATCAGAATGTTGTCGGCGGGGATCGTGATCCCGTCGAGCATCCCGACCTCGGAGGCGAAAAGGTAGCGGTCGGCGTTCTTGTAATCCCCGATGACCATGTACTCCCCGGCGAGCACAAGATAGGAATCCGCACTCTGCCAGGTGTTGTCCGTTCCTCCGGTCAGGGTGGCCGTCACAAGGGAAGTCGCGTTCACCGTCGTGATCGTCCCGTAACTGCCATCCGTGATGTTCCGGGCGACCATGCCGGGTACGATCCCCAAAGAGGTGAAGGTGCTGTTCGTGTCCGTCAAGGTCGTTGCGGACCCGAGCGCCGAACACGTCCCCGAGTAGTTGGTCCCGGTTCCCGGCATATAGGAGCCGAGATAGATCCCCGTCTCCACGTCGTCGGCGTAGCTCGTCCCGTCCGTGTCGGGGACGGGATACAGGCTGAAGGTCTGGACGTTGCCGTAATTCGGGGCCATGACGATGTACTCAGGGTCCGCCTCGTCCTCTACCCGCCAGCCCGGCCGGTGTTCGTCGAGCCAGGACGTGTCCACGATGCGGAGGTCGTTGTAATCGTCTTCGCTGGTATAGTACTTCGCCGAGAGAACCCCGCCGTCCATGCAGATGTCGGGAAGCTTGTACGTCCTGCGGCCGTCCTGCGCCGGGACCAGGCAGAGCTTCCGGAGGCACTTGGACGCCTTGACGAGGGTCAGCTGCCGCTCGTTGAATTTCTGCCGGAGGTACCAGCGGGGAAAGCGGGCGTAGGAGGCGGTCGTTCCCGTCACCTGGCCCAGTTCAAAAAGGACGATATGCTCAAGCTCCGTGATATTGTATCCGGGGAATTTGCCGGTCGTCGTCGCCATTTATGCCCTCCGCCACGGCTGCCCAGGCCCGAACACGTTCTCGTCGTTCGCGTCCAGGTCCTCGCCGTCCTTGTGCCGGTTGCCGTGTTCGTTCAATTCGCTCCTGCGGAACACCTTGGTTCCGAACCGCCGGTCGGTGTAGATGCGGGATATCTCGGCGTTCTTGGTGGCCGTCTTGTAAATGTTGTAGGTGTCACCGGCGATCCAACCGTTGATGGTCCCGCCCGACAGGGTCCCCGTGACGGTGTTCTCGGTGACTTCGGAAACCGCCCCGTGTGAGCCGTCCGTCTCGTTTTCGATGTAGAGTCCGGCCGCGATGCCGCATGACTTGAAGTCCGCCCCAGGATCGGCAAGGACCGCCCCGGTCGCCTTCGCGGTCCCGGTCGCCAGGGGTGAAGAATCGAGGTGAATCTCGACGGTCATGGTTTAAAGGTGGGCGGATATAGCGCCGCCCGTCGCTTCAAGAGGCTTATTCGGCCTCGGGTTCGCTGGTTT
>JBPOIK010000015.1:0-14464 GCA_052034525.1 Planctomycetota bacterium | reverse complement strand
GTTGAATGACACTGGGTTTCATGGGCGTTCCCTTTCTGCCGGATGGACCGGCGTTCGTAATTATCTGGGAACGCCCATCTTACGCGCGGCCTCATTACAGCGCAACTTTATTTAGCGAATGCCCTCCATCGCGAGGGCCGCATCCAGGATATTGAAGGGGAACTCTCTCGGCTGGACCCATCGTCACTATCAGAAGCGGAGCAGGAGTCCTGGTGGCACTTGTTCGGCATCGCAGCCTTCCAAGGCGGACATGATGCCGAAGCCCTGCAGCGTTTCCAGGAGGCCTATGAGCGGTTTCCCCGTTCCGCGTTGATCCGGTTTTCGTTGGGGCAGCAGTACATCCGCACCCATTCCGTGGACAAGGGCTTCGAGCTGTTTCGTACCTGCCAATTCCCGGAGGTGTCTCGAGACTGTGTTCTTGCCCAGGCACGGTACGCCTACCTCTGGAATCGCTACGATGACGGCATGTCCTTCATTCGACCGTTCTTTGGTGCGTACAAGCAGGTCGGGATTCTTGATGACACTTTCTTATATGTCCGCGGCTTGCCGTTTTTCGGCTCGTGGTGGGCCTACCTGGCCGCCTTTGCTATTCTCACGAACGGCTTCGACGAACTGGAGTCGGTAACGGATTATGTCGTGAAAAACTGTCACCATTACGACTTTGATTACCTGCAGGCAGAACTGAGAGCCTGCCGCGACGATAAGTCCGAACAACTGCTCGAATTTGCGGAGTCGCGTCTTAAATCGATGCCCAAGGGCAATTTCCCAACCGGCTACACACGGATGCTCATCGCTGTCATTCGAGCCCGGGCAATCACCGCGATTGAGGACGCGCGGGCACTCCTGCACGGTGTGGAGCTCACCGAGCAGGATTTTGCGTGGCTTGGAGACGTTCGCACGTTGGCGTTGGCCGAAGCGGCCTGTCGTTTAGGTGATGATGCCACGGAGGCTGAAAACGTGGAGGTTTTTCTGGCACGTCAGCCGATGCTGTTCGAGCCTGACATTGCGACAAACTTCCACTTGCTGCGGTATCAAGAGCGACTGAAACCGAGAGTGGCGGCGCAATGAACGCCGGACGCCCCACGATGACCAAGGGCACAGTATGAGGATCATTCTGCCACTTCTCGCTATCGTCGTGGCCATAGGAGTGGTAGCTGTGATCTTGTGGCTGCGACGCACACCACGAAAGCAGATTGGTGGAATCAGCCCCCCGCGCGCGTCCGACCAGATTGAGTTCCAGCAGAAGCTGCGTGAACGTGTCCTCACAGGGTCTATCGAGGAATTCGGAATCGACCCCGCGAGGATGTACAAGGGGACATGGGGCGTTATCATGGAAATCGGTTATCAAGAAGGCACTGCCACGCTCGTGTGTCTCTGCGATGGCTCAACCAGTCTCTATCTCGGACAGGGGGGCGGTATTGTTGGCGGACAGTCGCACGAGGCGGTTCGCGTTGCTGCGGCCAGGTTTCTGAGGTTGGCAAGCGATCACACACAGGATATGAAATTGACGGAAGCCCATCCGATGCCCGAGGTCGGACAGGTGCGGTTCTACGCCATGACCGACTCCGGCGTCCTCACGGCCAAGGAAGACGAACAGAGTCTGGGCGGAGGCGACCACAGACTATCGCCATTGTTCTTTGCGGGCCATGGGGTTATCACGCAGCTGCGGGGCACTGCAGAAGAGCCTGACCCGTCGCGTGAGGAGATGAACGATTTGCTGGACAATGGGATGCGGAGCGCCATACACTTTTTGGAGAAGAGCGGGGGGTTCTACCCTTTCGGCGTCGCCCTGCGGGCTGACGGTAAGATTGCGCATGTGGCGGCTTGGGACGGCAAGAGCGAGCACCCGCAGTCCGACGATATCTTAGCGCTGTTGTATCAAGCCCTACGGCAAGGTGCTCAGAAAGGTGAGTACAAGGCGGTTGCCATCGTTACGGCCATGACCATCCCAAAGACCCCGACCGACACGCCAAGAGACGCCGTGAGGGTCCAGATCGAACACCCCGACGCTGCTCCAGTGGCGTGCTTCCTGCCGTACAGCATTGAGAGGGGCAAGTGCGTCCAGGGCACACTGACAGCAGAACGGTGCGAGCCGCTGATCATTGGCTACGAGAACCATAATGGATGACGATAGCCTCAGATATCTGTTGGCCGGCGGGCACTACGACATGGAGCAACGGCGAAGAAGGGGCATCTGGCCGCATCCTCACTTGCAGCTTGATGACTGTGTCCGCTGCCTTGTTGGGGTGTTTGAGCGCGAGCGGTGGTTCCCCTTCGAGCCAAAGGCCCGAAGTCAGGATGATGCTGTGTATGAGGGCGTTCTTGTGGAACGCCAGGAGCATGGCCGGCATGTCTGCCATTTCCAGCGGGCGCACCCATTGGCTCCGTCTCAGATCGCCGAGCAGGGGCACCAGTGCTTCGACAACGCGGAGGACGCGGCGCGGTTCTAGCTCCGCTGGAATCTGCATCTTCCCGGCGATCTAGACGGATGGAGGGTGTTGGAGTGACCTATGGAATCTTGCAACCATTCACGGATTTTTCGGCTGACGGGGCGATGTGAAATGGCGACTGGGGGACACCAAACGGGACCTCTACCCTATTGATATCTGAGGCGGCTTCGGTAGGCTGCGGGTCATGCCCAGGATCGCACGAGCTGTCCAGGCGGGGACCGTCTTTCACGTGCTGAACCGCGGCAACGGCCGGCAGCGGCTGTTCTGCAAGGACTTCGTGCTGTCGGCCTGGCGGGTGGACCGGCCGCATCGCTGGACGGCGGCGGTGAACGAGCCGCTGGGCGAGGAGCCGTGGGAGCGGTCGACCGCGCGGCGCTTGGGGCTTGAGTTTACCCTGCGCGGCCCCGGTCCGCCGCGCAAGATAGGCCAAAATCAATAATGTCCCGTTTTCTCCCGCCTTGAGTTTCAGCAGAAGATGGGTGAACGTGTCCCAGTCGTACAACCCCGACAGAAGAGCAAATTCCTATCTTGTGTATCGGTCAGTCGGCCATGA
The DNA here is from genome assembly GCA_052034525.1 of Planctomycetota bacterium. Taxonomy (GTDB): domain Bacteria; phylum Planctomycetota; class Phycisphaerae; order UBA1845; family UBA1845; genus JAFGJQ01. The sequence continues at coordinate 11,461 of JBPOIK010000015.1, read as the reverse complement.
CACGTATGCCTCAACAGGTGGCGCATAAGTACAATCCCCAATTTCTCAACGGGGACCGCCCCATGTCTTTGGCCCAGAAGCGGGCCTACATGAACTATCACCGTGCGCGCAACGCCCGGAATCGGCGGGTCACGCGAAGTGCGCAGATCCGAACGCTTCCACAACCAGGCTTTGCGCATGGGTTCTCCGACCTCTCGTCTCCCTCGCGCGCCGCCCTCGATCGCTTCGTCCTCTGGGCCGCACAGGGCATGCGATGCCGATGGGGCGATCGCAGCATCCGCGTGCTCGACGTCGGTTGCGGGTGCGGGTATGCCGTCGAACTGCTCAGCCAGGCCGGACTCCATGGGCAGTATGTCGGGCTCGATCATGCCGCTCATGCGGAGTTTGAGAAGGTGGTGTCAGCAGCTTTTGCGCGTCGCCTCATCGTGGGCGACGTTCATGATGCCGACCTCGTTTCTGCCGGCCCGTTCGACCTGGTCTTGTCGATGACCGCCCTTGAACATTTTGAGGACGATCGGCATGCGCTTGAGATGATTCGTCGAGCGGCCGCCCCCGGAGCCGCCGAGTTGCACATTGTGCCCGCCGAGGATGGATTGAATCTGTGGGGAGCGCACGGCTGGAGGCAGTACAGCCCCGCATGTGTGGCTGCGCTGTGTCCCGGGGCGCAGATCTATCGCATTGGCGGCTGGGCATCGTCGCTCGTGCATCAGGCGTTCATCACGCGCCCGTGGCGACGCCGGCGTGATGGACGCGAGCGGTATCCGAGGCTCTATCGATCGCTGCGGTCTCTGTCGCTGCTTATCGACCGATTCACGAAAAACGCTCCGGCATCGCTGTACGCAGCCGTCTCCTGGCCGAAGGAGCCGGCATGAGCGCCACCGCGATCGGGGCCCGTCGAGCCCGGCGCCCGTTTTCTCGTCGCACAGACCCCGCGGCGGTTGCCCTGCCGCACAAGAGACCGCTACCAGCCTTCCCAGGGATCGACCGAGTTCGTCAGGTTGCTGCGTGGGTACACGTCGAACGGATATTCAGAAACGCTGATGGACAATCCTTTGTACGCCTCCTGATAGCTCTTGACCTGCTGGGCGATCCAGGCGTCCGGCGGTTCGGAGGCCCGATGGGATACCTGTGCAATGATGATGCTGATCTGCGACGAGGAATTCCTTGCCGTACGGTTTGCCCCGTCGTACCAGTCGCTGGTCACCTGGCCCTGGTCATGGGGGTTGTTGACGATGTAGCGGATGTTGCCCGACGGGCCGGACCCGGCAAAGCGAGCCACCACTTGGGCGTCGTAATCCCCGGTCAGTTCGGATCGCTTCGTTCGTGCTTCGACGGAAACCTGAATGATAGACGCAACGTCTTGGAAGAAACTGACATAGCAGCCAGGCTGCTCTTGTATCCAGGAAATTCCTTCCCACTTCCCGTCAACCTCGTACTCGAGGCCACAATAGACCTGGAACGAGGTATCCGGCTCTGTCCCCCGCCGGACGGTGCCAAAGTCCGTGCCTGGATCCGATTCGATGTGTGCGGCGGCGTCCACACTCTTTGTGCCGCCTCGAATGGGTCGCCCTTGTCGTGGGAACCCACTCATTATCCATCGGCGTGGGATACCGAGCGAATCGAGGTTTGCCGTGGAGGTCACGTCGATGCGCTGCTCGCCGGTATCGATGGCGATGCTGGCCGTCTGCGGCGACACCGTCCATGACAATTGCAGGTAGACAAGGCATCGCTTGACCAGGGACGTGCCGGCCACGGTCACTTCGACAAGGCCCACCGCGGGGCCATTACTGCGGACCGTAACCGAAGCGCGTCCTTCTTCGTCCGTCAACACTTCCAACGGTTCGACCAGCTCCACCATGCCGCTGATCAGACGGAAGCGGACGGGCGCGTTCGGCACGTGACGGTCGTTGGCATCGCTTACGATTGCCGTCAAAGGACGGCTCGCAGTACCTGCTTCCCGATCCTGTCCCTGGCCGTGGTAGACGACGAAGAGCCGTTTGGCTGCTTGTCCGTCGCCGCCGCCGATCTGAACAAGACAATTGCCCTCCTTCCGATCCTCCTCGACGGACGCCACGACGGTGGCGGTACCGCTGGTCGTTCCCGAGAGCTGGATCACCGCCTGGCCATTCGAGTCGGTCACGACCGGATTCGGACCGCTCAGCCGGCCCAGAGTCGTGCCGAAAAGAACGGGCGTTCCGACGACCGGTTCGCCGGTCGGTGTCATCGTGTCGCCCGTCCGCCAGTAGCGCAGCGTGGCGGTGATGCGTGACTGTTCCCGTCCGTCCGCGGCGATTTCCGTCGGATCGGCGGAGACGGTGATGCCGTAACTCAACAGATCCAGCGCGACGGCGTTTTCGCCGCATGCGATTGTCACCGTCTCGGTTACCGAGGCAATGGCACCGCCGCTCGCGTCGAGGGCCTCCGCCGTAAAATGAACCGTACTGTCCACGCGGAATCCATACGCCTCGACGAAGCCGTCCGGCGAAAACGTGAACGGCCCCGGCGCGCGGGCGCTGTCGGAGACGACCCGGATGGTCTCGGTGCCGGCCGGGTAGCGTTTGGCTTCGAGCCGCACCCAGCCGAAACAGACGTCGATCGTCCGGATGCCGCATTCGATGTTCACCTCCCGCGTCTGCTCGCCGACGATCCGTCCGGCGGCGTTCAGGGCGGTGCTGCGGACGGACACGGGGGCGGCCCAGAGCTCCGTGCTCCAGTCGTCAACGTCCTCCAGCGCCAACTCCACGGGCGGCGGCAGGTCGGGCAGCGGGAACGGGTGGACAAACTCGACGCGAAGCCGCGCCAGGGCGTTTTCGCCCGATTCCGGGTAATCGCGCGGGTACAGCCGGACCGTCGCCTTGCAGGTGGCGAGCGTGATGTCGTTCCGGCCGCCGTTGAGAGGAACCGTGTACAGGCCCGTGCCGACGACTTCGTCGGAGACGTTCAGCGCCCTCACGGCGACCGTGGCCTGGCCGGCCGGCATACGCAGCGTCTCCACGACGTCGGACACCGTCATGCTGAAATTGAGCTCGAATTCCGGGCAGTCGGCGTACGTGACGTCCACCGCCACGTGGACCGTGTCATCCGGCACCTCCGCCGGATCGACCGTGAAGGCGCCCCACGACGGCAGGTAGAAGTCGCTGCCCGTGCCGGCGATTCGCGCCTGGGTCGCGTTGCCGATCAGGTCTTCGCTCAGACCGAGTCCGGACAGCATCAGGTTGGCGTACGCCTCGGTGTCGGTCGTCCAGGTGTTGTCGGCCGTCATGCGCGAGATCATGCCTAGGACTGCCCGTTGGCCGTCCTCGCCTGCAAACGCTCCGTCCCAGCCCAGCGTGGCGCCGGCGCCCCGCGCGGGAAGCCCCTCGGCCACCGACCAGGAATGCGGCGCGACGAAGTAGACCAGGGCTCCCGGCGTTACCTTCATTCTCTGGATCAGGCAGTCGTCGCGGATGTAAATGTCTTCGACGAAGCCGCCATCCTCGGTGGCCGTGTCGCAGCGAATCAGCCGCCCGGTGTCACGCTCATTCATCATTTCGGCCGCCATGCCGGCGCTGATCATGTCGAGAAGACGGCCGGGCCGGCAGCACTGGATGAATCTGTGCGGTGCGCCGCCGCCCGGATCGGCCACACAGCCGTGGGCGATGACAAAGACCATGCCATAGCCTTCCGCTTCGATCAGCGACGTGGGGGCGAACGTCCGGTCGCCGGTGCCCGCCCGACTGCGCTCTTGGATTTCGTCCGGGCTCCAGCCCTGCGTGATCAGCGAGTTACGGATTTGCTCAACATAGTCGTTTGTGCTCGGATGGCTGACCGCGGCCGTATTGATGATCAGCACGGCCCGGTTGGTGGGCGTGTCCCGGTTGGGGCACTCGAACGCGCCGGGGAGCATGCGGGCGGTCACCCCGTGGAGCGTTTTGCGAGTGGTCGGGGCCTCCTTCGCGGCCAGAACCGACTTCTCGTTGACCGCAGCGGGCTGCGACGGGCCGAAGACCGCCTGGTTCGTGTTCAGCAACGCGACCGCCCCGTCCGAAAACTCCACGAAGATGGTGCAGCCGTCCGGGCCCAGCGAAGCCGCGGCCACGCCGGCAACGCCACCCTCCAGCTCGGCCAGCAACGCCGACGCAGCCTGCGGACCGGCCATCTCCTGGGCCAGCGACATGAAACGATCTCCGATCTGTCTGAGCAATTCGTTATTCGCGTCGGACAGGTCGAGCCTCACGTCGCGCGCAAAGGGTACGCTGGGAGAGCAGCCGCAGACTGCGGCGATGGCGAGAGTCACGAGGCCGACGATCGACAGGACAGAAGGGTCACGCTTCATGGCATCCCCCTGTGAAATAGAGGTTCGCTTCGTTGCAGGGCGCCTCCGTGGACCATCGCGGAAAGCTGCCCGTGCGCCACGCAGGTTCCTCCCATCGTACGCACATCTCTTTTCCGGGACTATCGGGGCCGGGAAGCTGCTCCGCTGGTAGTTTGTCTTCTTGGCCTCCCGCGAGAAGCACCAGAGACTCCGCGAAATCGGCGGCGCCCACGTCGCCGGGCCCTTCGTACCGGAGCTTGCGCGACGTTCCCGGGCTCAAGCGCATTTGGCGGGCGTGCGCTTCGAACGCACCCTGTGAAATGCCACGGTTTGCCTGAAGGGGCCGGTTTGGCGGGTGTCGGGACCGATCGCCGACGGCGGAATGCGGATACGGCCGCCTGGATGGCCGGCATCGCAGGGAGCGCGGCCATATAGACCGGTGGGAAAGCCGATCCTCCGTGCGCAGGACCGCTTTCCCACTCGGATGCCGACATCGCATCAACGGGCCGTGATTGCCGCTTCGGCGCGGATCAGTTGCTCCCCAGCGCCTCCATGAACATGGCCGCCTCCACCAAGTCAACGTCCAGGTCGCCGTCCTGGTCCAGGTGGAAGTTGGCGATACACGCGTGACCGGGCGCGAACGGCTTGTTCGGTCCGGACAACGACAGACAGATGCCCAGGTAAGGGTAATCCGCCAGGGTCACCTGACAATCACCGTTGAGGTCGAACGGTACCGGCCCCGGGGTCGCCTGCAGCCACGGAATCACCGTCCCCATCACTTCCGCCCGCTTGGCCGCCGAGCTGATCGTCTCGAACGGAAACGCGAACATCATCACCCGATACCGCCCGCAGGTGTCTTCGTATTGCACGGCGGCCGTCCCGCCGCCGCCACCGACGTAGCTCAACGCGGCCAGGGCACCGGCCTGCGGCGTGATCTTGTCGGGCTGGTCCGCGTCATACGGCGCGCCGTTGGCCGGGTCGAAGTCGAACGTCCCGATGCCGCTGAGAATGCTGCCGGCCGCACCGGCCACCTGGTACGTGCCGGCGTCGCGGGCCACGAAACCGGCCTTCAGCTTCGTCTGGTAGAACGTGCGGCCATGGTTCTGGTTGTCCAGGTCGTATCCGATGTCGGAGCCGGTCACAAACAAGGCCCCGCCGTAGGTCAGGAAGTCCTGCACCTTCGTCTGCTCGGTGGAGTCGAAGGTGGCGTCCTCCGTGCTTTCTTCACCGCAAATCCAGACCACCACGGCGTAGTCGCCCAGATGGACGGCGCCGGTGCCGACGGCCTCGTTCGCACACGAAGAAAAGCCGATGTCCGGCAGGGCGGCCGCCAGGGCTTCTGCGTGGATCACCGTGTAGTCGAAGGAATTGCTGCGCCGCCAGATTTGCCGCTCAACCGATTTGCCCGCGTAGTCCGGCGGGTAGGCAAACCCCTGCACGAGGTTCTGCTGCCTCCGGAGGCGGTCGAACCCATTGACCAGCAGCACGTTGCCCGTTCCCGCCGTCGGGCGCCGTACGGCCAGCACCTCGGACGGCATCGATTCGCCCGCCGCGTTGGTGGCGGCGATCCGGTAATACCGCGTCTGGCCGGCGGGCACTCCGGAGATGGTGTGCGTCAGCACGTTGCCCAGCACAATGGGGTTGCCGAACCCGTATCCGTTGGTTGACTCGTAAATGACGTAGCCGGTGGCCGGCTCCCCGCGGGCGGCATCGCTCAGCGGCGCCACCCACGACAGAACCACGTTGCCGTCCCCCGCATCGACGAGTTGCACGTTTCGCGGCGTATCCGGCGGGAATGCCACCGGAACCTGGCTGCCCGGCAGCGTGTTCAGGAATCGGATGATCCCGTGCACGCAGGCGCGAGCCATGGCCGACCGCACGCGCGGATCGCGCAGCAGGGCGGCGTCCTGCTCGTTGTCGTGGAACGCCAGTTCGGCGATGGTCGCGTCGAACTCGTCCCCGTTGGCGGGCGTGCAGATGGCTCCGTAGGAGCTGGTGTAGGTGGGGGACGGCCGGTCCACCCATGGGTGCTCAAACTCGCTCTGCAGCAGAGTCAGATGGGCGTCAATTTCGTTCGAGAGGATCAGGGCATACTGCTCCTGGTACGTGGTTGCACCGAGATCCGTGATCAGGGTGATTTGGCCGCGAGCCGAGCACGTCGGGCTTCCGCAGCCGGCCGCGTTCGTGTGAAACTCGAGGTAGATGCGCTTCCACCGGTCGACCAGAACGCCTCCGGCCGGTTCCTGGTTCATCTCGCGGGCCCACTTGGCCGCCGTTCGCACGTTGTCGCTGGAGTCGTCGGAACCGGGGATATCCCAGATAGAGTCGTCAAACCCGGTGGCCCGGTTGCCCAGCTCGCTGTGCGCCCAATACCGTGAGCATTCCTCGTCCCGGGGGTAGCCGCTGATGATGTTCTGGCTGGTTCGCGGAACGTCGCCCATGCCGTTGCCCCATCGGATGGCGTCCGCCACGACCACCCCGGCGTCCGGGGCCAGGTTCGTGATCTCCACGTAGTTGTCCCCGTCAGCCTCCAGGTAGTACTCGCCCAGCCAGATCCATCCGTTGCCCACGAGCCGATGATCCACGACGACTTCGCTGACGCCGCCGCTATGGCCGATGCGATACGTCTGCCGGACGCGGTTGGTCCCGGGGCTCGTGAAGCAGTAGACCGGATAGAACCCCGTCTGCGGGATGGCGGCCGTGTAGCGGGCCGTCGCCGTTTCCGTCGAGTTCGCATCCGCCCAGCGATACCGCTCACTGGCGTTATGACCGAAATACTTGGGGTTGGTCGTGTTCGTGCCCCAGGAGCCCACGAAGGTGACCGCCGGGTCGTCATTGTCCAGCACGATTTCCAGCGGCTGCCAGCCGACCGGTCGGAACGGCACCACGGTGGCGCCCGCGTTGAACGCATAGTGGACGAAGTAATTCAACTGGTCGATGTTTCCGTAGTCCTCCGCCATATTCAGCAACACGGGACGCTGCAGGTACCAATCGTCATCTCCGCCTGTCCACCCGTGCCCGGCGCTGACGAAAACGGTTACCCCGGTCAGCGCCCCCGTTGGCTGCCTGGCTCCCTGAGTCACCGGTCCGCCGAGCCCGCGCGTGCCGGCGGCGTCCATCACGTGCCCGGGCGTTCCGTCCTGCGTCTCGGGCGCCACCTCGGTCGAGACGGGGGTGTCGATGATCAGGTCGCCCAGCGGCTGATACGCGCCCTGCGAGCCGATGCGCACCCGCACCCGCGTGCCCGCAAAACCCGGATCCTCCCAGAACGGCCCCGCCAGTGCCTGCGAAATCGCCTCCACGCCCGTGTCGGTGGGGTGCCAGTCCACCGCGTCGGCCGGCACGGTCAGGTCGACGCGGAGAACGTGGTCGTGGTACTCCACGGCGTCGACTATCACGCCCGGCGGCAGCACAGGCGAGCCATCCGCCTGCTGAAGGGCCTCAATCCGCTCGGAGACGCAAGCCAGATGGTCGCCACTCCCGGCCTCCGCCAGACCCGTCGACCAGGAAAGGAGCGCTACCCCCAGGGCAGCGCAGAGAAGCACCATCAGAACCTGCGTGTTGCGTTTGTATGACATTTTTGCTTCCTTCCGTGAGGCGGGCCACCGCCGTCGGGGTTCCGGGACACCTGCACCTCCCAGCACGCCAAGAACACCCTGGCAGCAGGAAGTCCCTGGTTCGCTCAGGCTGCGTGCCAGAGCTGCCATGACTACGCCAATAGTCTATCGTGTTGTGGAAGCCAGATTCAACCCTGTCCCGCTTTCGGGGGACCGGGCCGGACCGGACGGGGTTATGGGACGAGCCACCTGATGGGAATGCGGCATAAGTGCGCATGTCTGCATAGCCGCAAGAGTGTGCCATTGCTGAGTTGACATCCCAGATGCGCCGGGCGACATAATTCTCTGGGCGAAGGCATGACCTCGCGGTCTGGCGGGCGGGGAATGGCCGGTTGGCGAGGTCTGGTGACAGATTTCCTGGTTGCAAAGCGCCTGGGGGAACGATAGACTTGGTAAGGAGTTGTATGTGTCCCGCTTTCGTGCAGTCGCGAGAGCCTCTCGTGATCAGCGGAATTGCGAGTCGGTTCCCCGGGGGGACCGCAAACGCGGAGTGCATGAAGGAAACCTGCTAATGAATCGTGGAAATAGACGGGGCTCGAGCGGCAGGGCGTTCACGTTGATCGAACTGCTGGTGGTGGTCTCCATTATCGCCCTGCTTGTGTCGATTCTGCTGCCCTCGCTGGCGCGCGCGCGCCAACAAACCCAGATGGTCATGTGCCTGACCAACTTGAAGCAGCTTGGTAACGGGATTCAGATCTATTCGGGGGACAGCGGCGGCGTCCTTCCCGGGCCGATCCATCCGGCCCTGTATCGCGACCTCAAGGAGGCTTATCCGGACACTATGGGTAACTGGCAGTTCTGGCGCGGTCGCATGCTGACGTGGCTGTTGCGTAATACGTTCAAGGATTCGAGCAGCGGCGGGAAAGGGAACATCGTGGACAAAGTGGCGACCTGCCCCGTCCTGCTGAAGATTGTCCCGGATTCGCACTTTACTCAGTGGCGGCAACAGAATCCCTCTCGGTCGATTTATCCCACGCACTACGTGGCCAATTCGCATTCGGCCGATGTCTCGGAGGGGAGCGGTAACCCGCATGAGGCCATACCCCTGGGAACCAAGCCGCCGTGTTATTTCGGATGGAGCTACGCGGATGCCCTTGAAAGCGCCCGCGCGCAGGATAAGCCGCCGCAGCAGCTTGGGGCGATCAAAAGTGCGTCTGCTGAATGGGCTGTGGCGGATGCCTGGTTCCGCACCAGGGATAGTACTGTGGAGCGACTCCGGATGGCAGGGCCCTATCAGTTCGCATGGACTGGCGAAGCGCTGCCCTATTTTGCACCGCATATGCGCAAACGCGGCGCCAGCAACACGGTTCCGCTGAATCCCGCGGAACGGACTCTTCGCTACAACCCGGTGTTCAACGGGGAAACCGACGGCATGACATGCACGGTTTTCTTTGACGGACACGGCGCGACGGTGCGTTCGCGGTCTATCATAGCCCCGGTGGGCAACAACATGAAGCTGTTCTACGGCTTCCCCGGAACGAGGAACTGGTATGGAACGGTTCCCCAGTCGCTGGCGGGGGTGATACCGCCGCCGATCTGACCGGCGCCCCAAGCCCCATCGCGATTCGCGGAAGATGCGCCCCGTCCGGAATGCCGGACGGGGCTTTTTGTATCAGGAGGTTCGCAAACGCTGGATTCTGGTGGCGAGATTGTATCGGACGTTACGCAATACGCAGTTCGTGGGACAAGAGGGCCGCATCGCCGCGATCGTCCCGAACACGCCGTGAGGGAGGGGTTTACCCGAGGAGGCGTTCTGAGTAAGATAAGAGTGTTGCAACAGGCGATTGAACGGGCGGCTGCGTCCGTGTTCCAACCGTGTGGCAAATCCGCCGCCGGTGCAGCCAAGCGGAGCGCGCGCGTTCGGTGCATCCGAATGTGCCCGACGCGGAACAAGTCCGGATGATCGTCGGTCGAGTATGTGTCGAGGGCGAAAGACCGCATGAGATGGTTCCCGAGAGAAATCGGACGGAACGGCCAGAAAGCGCACCGTGGGAAGAGGTGCTTTCTTGCGGGGCGGTGGGCTTGTGTTCGTCGGGTTCAACTCTTCTCATTCGATCCACTCCGGGCCCAGCGTTCCTGTCTGAGTCGTGGCGGTGCGGGTGTCTCGCGCGCATGCAGCTCGCGTGATCGCGGCCATCTCTGTCCGGCGCAGACCGCGGGGAGTATTCACAAAGACCAGTGCCACGGGGCCAGGAATCGTGGCTGAAGTTGCGTCTCGCTTGACAATGGGTGACCCGCGGGGATCGGTCAGACCGATCAGCGGCGATTGACATCGGAAGCCGTGGTCAGGAGGAGTGATTGAAATGGCACAGTGGAAACGGGTTTTGCTGGCAGGGGCGTTGGTCGTGTGCGCATGGCCTTTGGTCGCGGGCGCCACGTTCTATTCGCCGAAGTTGAGTTTTGAGGGGACTCCGGGCGAGCGTGAGGTGTTCCAGAACCCCGGGCTTTCGGGTTCGACGCGTGGGGTGAACACGTCGGCCCCCAATGACGCGTTGCGGTCCACGGAGGCGGGGGGATCGGACGGCAGCCAGTCGCTGGGCATCTTCTTCGAGTGGGAGGACGCCGCGGATCCCTATGCGTGGGTTCGGCTGACGACGTACAACGGCGCGGGGCGTCCGAACCCCACGGTAGATCTGCGCGGCAAGATCCGGTTCGACGTGAACAATACGAACTGGGATTTCGCGGGCGCCGTCGGGCTGTGTCTGGCGATCCGGGAGACAGGGGTGGACACGGGGCTGATGGCCAACGGTGGTGTTGCCGGTCCGATCGAGCTGGTCGGGGTGAGCACGTCCTTGAGCGTCATCGAGCCGGGCGAGAACGGCACGATCGAGTCGATTCTCGACGGTGACGACGTGGCGTGGATGGACGAGGGTGTCGTGAAGGCGATTTCGTGGGGACCGGACCGGGTGTTGCAGACGGTTCCGGCCGGCGACGACGTGGCCAAGGCGGGTTACATCCGTGCGGAGGACAACGGAAGTATCGTTCCGATTCCCGCGGTGACGGTGCCGGTGGAGTTTACCTGGAAGCCGGTGGTGGTGGACCTGTCGACCGGGCAGATTTCGTACGACGGTGGTGCCCCGGTGGGGGGCATTGCCTCTTTTTCGGGCGACGGCGTGTTGAGCACCCCGAACCATAAGGGGGTGCTGGAGGCGTTGATCATCACGAATGAGGCGGGCGATCCGAGTGCGTCGGTCCATCTGTTTATTGATGCGTTGCAGTTTGAGTCTCCGGTGGCGGATGCGACGCCTCCCCCCTCGATTCAGGCTCCGGTGTTCAGCACGAGCACACAGGTGAAGGTGAACTGCCTTGCGGGTGCGGTTCCGGCCCAAAACGCGACGCTGGCGGAGTTGTATCTGAACGGTTTTTCGCTTGGGACGGCGGTTCCGGACGGCCTGCACGTGGCGACGTTCAGCGGTTTGACACTGTCGACGGGTGACGTGCTGACGGCCCGTCAGCAGGCGAACGGCCAGTGGAGCGGGCTGTCCTCGTCGGTGAACGTGTACGGTCCCGGCACGGCCCTGGCGGAGGACTTCGACGGCTACGCGGATCA
>JBPOIK010000131.1:0-10319 GCA_052034525.1 Planctomycetota bacterium | reverse complement strand
TCTACACGCCGGACCCCGCCGCGCGAGCCGCCTGGCGATGCGAATCGGCGGTGGATTCCGGCATTTCCGGGGCGGAACCCCGCTGGCGGCGCCGGCGCCGATGCTCGCGGATCGGTCCGGGCGATGGGAGAAGGGCCGGCAGGTCGCCCATGCCTGATCCTCGAACCCATCGCGGCCCTCACCCGGAAGACGCACGATTGTTCGCGCCCGAGCAGCACGACCGCCTGCGCCTGGCCGTCGCGGACCTGTCCTGGCTGCTGAGCCGCGGATACGCCTGGAAATCCGGACTCAAGCTCGTGGGCGACCGGTACGCGCTGACGGAGCGACAGCGGACGGCCATCTGGTGATCCACGTGCAGCGACGACGCATTGACGGGGCGGCGGCATCGCGAGCAGACACTCGAATCCATGTCGGGCGGCTCGCTCGCCATCGACGGATACAACCTGCTGATTACCGTGGAAAGTGCTTTGGGGCGGGGCGTCATACTGCTTGGCCGGGATGGTTGCTGCCGGGACCTGGCCAGTCTGCACGGCACCTACCGGCGGGTTCAGGAGACGGCCCCGGCGCTGACGCGGATCGGCCAGTACCTGGCATCGCAGGGGATTCGGCGGGCTGCTTGGCATTTTGACCGTCCGGTCTCCAACAGTGGCCGCCTGCGCGAACTGGTGCTGACGACGGCGGCAGCCCACGGTTGGGAATGGACGGCCAGCCTGGATCAGAACCCTGATCAGGCGTTGGCAGCCGCCGGCGTTCCGGTCGCTTCCACGGACTCCTGGGTACTGGACCACGCGGATCGCTGGGTGAACCTGGCTCGACGGCTGATCGAATCATGTATTCCGGAGGCGCGGGTGATCGATCTGTCTCTCCCCTCTCAGTACTGAAAACGCCCTTTGCGAAACGCAGTTCATTTTCGCCACCCCTACGACCGATAACCCGTTGTCGTCCGCATGTCGGCTTTAGAGGCCGGCTGCGCACCAGGCATGCCCTGTTCCGCGTCGCACAGGAGCCGATACCGGTGGTATCGCCGCTGCCAGGCTCGGTTTCGCACGGCTGGCTGGATATCCGTGACACCCGCACCGACCGGACTCGGCGCGTCGCCCTGCGTCGCCCTTTGCTTCTGATCGGGTCTCGCGCCGGGTGCAAGGTGCGCCTGCGCTCCGGCCGGGTCGGGCCGGTGCATCTGGCCATCATTCAGACGGGCGGCGGGGTGATGATGGATGTGTTCGCCCCCGACGGTGTACGGGTGAACGGGGTCCGAACCGAGCGGGCTGTGTTGGCGCAGGGCGATCGCATCGAGCTGCACCGCTGGAGCCTGCGATTGGAGCTGCCGGCGAGGCGGGACCGGGCACCGTGGGTCGCCTCGTCCTCGGCCGTGCTTCGTGCCGAAGATTCGTCTGACCCGCCTTTCGCGCTTGTGCCCGGGAGTCTGTACCGCATCGGGCGTCATCCACGGTGCGAGCTGCCGGTGGACAGCGGATGCACATCGCGCGTTCACGCGTTGCTGTTTCCGATGGCCGGCGGGTGGGCCGTGGCCGACTTGTGCAGTGCCAATGGAACGTGGGTCAACGGCAATCGGGTGCAGGGATCGCTGCGGCTCGAACCGGGTGACGCCCTGCGTGTAGGGTCGCGGAAATGGACCTTTCAGGAGGCCGTGCCGGCCATGTCCGAAATGAGCCAACCATCTGCGTGGACCGATTTGACTGAAGAGCCCCCCCTTGAATGGGCCGATAATCCAATCGCCTCCGGTCCCGCCGGCGCGGTCCGGACGGCGTCTTGTTGGACGCCCGCGGAGTCGGTCCCTGCCGCGGCGGGGGAGCCTCCGGCGGTTCCGGCGCTGTCCGAGGAGCCGTCGGCGGCGTTCCCGCAGAGGCCGGCAGATCCGGCGGATCGCCCGCCCCGCACATCGGACGGGCCCGCGTTGGAGTTGCAGACCACAGACCTTGTTGCCGGGGACGGCCACGTGACAGAACACACTGCTGATACAGACACCGTGCTTGCGACGTGGATTCCGGACCGAGAGTCTCTGGAGGAGCGCATTCGGGCCCTGGAGGAACGCGAGCAGTTGCTTCACGAGAAGCACGCCCAGGTTGATGAGTGGCTGGAAGACCTGAAGCTCCAGGAGGCGTCGATTCAGCCGCGCGAGCACGCGGTGGAGGACCGCGAACAGGCGGTCGCCGCGCGCGAGGCGGAATTGCAGATCCGACGGTCGGTCCTTCAGCAGGCCAACGACACCTTGTCCAAGCGTGAGTTGCGGGTCCAGACGCTTGAGGCGGACATCGAGAAACGTCTGCGAGACGCAGAGGCCCGCGAGAAGGAACTCGACGAACGAGCGGCGGCCATTGAGCCGGGTGAGCAGGCGCTGCGCGCCCGCCAGCGTGCCCTGCAGGCGGACGTGGAGGCGCTGGCGGACCGCGAGCTGGAGGTGAACCAGCGGGCGGAGATTCTCCGCGTGAGCCAGGAAGACCTGGCGGAGACGCGCGAACGGGTGAGCAAGGAGCGCGCCCGCTGTGAATCGCTTCAGACGGAAATCGTGCAGCGCAGCGCAGACCTCGACGAACGGGCGGAAATCATTCGCCGCCGCGAGGGGGAAATCCAGGGTGAGTGGGAGACGGCCCGTCGGCAGGCCGCCGAATCCCGCATGATTCTGGAGTCCAACGAGTCCAAACAGCGTGAGATCGACAAACGCCTTTCGGACATCGGGCGAGCCCAGGACAATCTGCGCACGCGACAGGAGGAGATGGAAAAACTGGCGTCGCAGACGGCCAGGGAACTGGAGGCCATTGCGACGGAACGGCGCTCCATTGACGAGCGTGAACAGGATCTGATCGCCCGCGAGCAGCGACTCGCCGAACGCCACGGCACCGTCGAGCGCTTGACCTGCGAGCTGGAAAACCAGGAAAAGGTGCTGACGTGCCAGAAGCGTGAGCTGGAGCAGGAGCAGGCGAAACATCGGAAGGCCAGTGCGGAGCTGTTCGAGCGTGAGAAGCGCATCCAGCCGCTGCATCGCGAGCTTGAGGAGCGCCAGCGCCAGATCGACGCGGACGCCGCCGCGGCGGCCCGGCTCCGAACGGAGCTGGAACGTCGTGCCCGGGAGCTGACGCAGGCCGAAGAGACCCTCAACGAGCAGCGCGAGGCCATTGCTTTGACCCTGGGGGAACAGCAGGCCGAACTGGATGAGCAGCGCAGAATCCTCGGAGAGCGCAGCGAGGCGTGCAAGGCGGAACGCCGTGATGCGGAAGCGGCCCTTGCCGCCGCCCGGTCACACGAGGCGGAAGCCCGGAAGCTGGCCGCCGAAACCATACAGCGGCAGGAGGAACTGACGCGACGGCAGGGCGAGATCGAGCAACAGGCCCGCCAGACGGCCGAAACGGCGCGGTCCCTCGGCGAGCGCCGGCGCGAGGTGACCGAGCGGGAAACGGCCGTTGCGGCGCGCGAGCAGGCGGCGTCCGACACCGAGGCGGAACTCGCAGCCCGCCGGGACGATCTGGAACGGCGAGCAGCGGACCTGCAGGAGCGGGAGCCGTGGATTGCTCGGGAGCAGGAGCGGCTGGAGCGTGAGCGGGCTGCCCTGGATTTGTCGGCTCGACAACTCGTCGAAAGCGAGGCCCGCATCAAGCAGATGCAGGAGGAGCAGTCGGAACAGCGACGGCGTCTGGACGAGGAAACGGTGGTTCTGGCGGCCCGCCGCAGTGAGCTGGATCGTCAGGCCCGCCAGGTCGCGGCCGTCCGTGGCGAGCTGGATCGAAGCGCACAGACGCTTGATGCGCTTCGCGCTCGCGAGGCGGATCTGGCCGGTCAGGCCGCCGGCCTGCAGGAGCAGCAGCAACGGTTGAACGCGGAGCGCCAGGCGGTCAAGGACCAGGCCCGGCAACTTCGCGAGAAGCTCGCTCAGCTCAAGTCCGCGTGGGAGGAGGCCAAACGCCGCGAACAGGCTGTTGCGGCCCGGGAAAGCGAGTTGGCCCGCCGCGAGATGGCTCTGGAGGCCCGTTCCAGCTCCGTGACGCCGGTGGCCTCCGGGGAGGCCGCCGATATGCTTGCGGCGCAGCAGCAGAAGCTTGCCGCGTTGGCCCGCAGCCTTCAGGATCGGGAGCGTGAGCTGGTCGAACGAGAGACTCACCAGAGGGAGTGTGCCGCCGTAGTCGGCAATATCGCAGACACGTTCGAGCGGCTGCAGGGACAGTTGAACGTGACGCCGAAGCCCACGACACCCCGGGCCACCAGCGAGCCGCCGGCACCCGAACCCGGGGCGGCGCACGTCTCCCGTACCATACCCGGACCCGGCGAGCGCCCCGGTCCGGAACCGTCACGTCCGCTTAATCGTCCGGCTCTTCGATCCGCCATCGACATCCTTCGGCGGCTGGGGGCCAAGGGGTCGGACGAGGAGCTGCAGGCCAAGCTTGCCCGGAATCCACTGGACCACACCCCACCGTCCGGTAAGTCGCCGGCGGCATCCGGACCGTAAGCCTTCGCGGATACGGCGGCCGGGCAGGGCCGGTTGCGGACGGTAGTTGTGGTTGACCTCGAAGTGTTCCCGAAACCGGCTGGGCCGATCTTCCGATACAAGACGCGGGTATTGTTTCCAAGTGGTCGCGCGCGTCTATCGGCGTAACTGACTTATGTCTCTGATCTTATATCGAAGCATTCTTGCGGAGCTGGAGTCACAGCTTCTGACGGTGTGCCAGATACGATCAGACAAGGCGATACAGACGGAGGTGACGGCAGCTCTGGCTCCGGCGAGAGGGCGCCGGGTCATTCTCGCGGTTTCGGGTGACGAGGGCTTGGCGCTGCTGGTTCTGACGTTCAGCGAGAGCGTGTGCCGGGAGATGGTGGTCCGCTTGTGGGGTGGAGACGCCATCGACTACCCGGATGAGCAGTACAACGCGTGTCTGATGGAGTTCAGCACGAATCTGCTGCGCAGGGTCCGCGGTACGCGGTCGAGCGATCCGAATCCACCTATTGTCGTCTCGCGGGCCACGACGGAAGTGGGTATCAGCACGTCTGCCGCCGCGGCGGGCAGTGAATTGCGAACATCCGCCGGCATCGTGTTCACGGCATTCGTTCCTGCGGCCGGTCCGGCACGCTGCCCCAAGGCGACAAAGACTCCCACGGGAGCTTCCCACTCGGCTCCTGGGCCGTGCGAGGCCGAGCTTGTCGGCAAACCGAAACCCGGAGGCGGGCGCGCCCAGCAGGTTCTCGTTGTGGATGACGACCCGGAAATGTGCAACCTGTTATCCAAGTGTCTGTCGGACCTTGGGTTGGAGGTTTTCGTCGCCCGAACGGGGGAGGCCGCCCTCAATGCCATCGGGATTTCGAACATCAGTCTGGTTCTGCTGGATTACGAGATGAAGGGGATGAACGGGCTGGAGTGCCTGCGGCGTATTCGGGCCGGGCGATCCCAGCCGCGCGTGATCATGGTGACGGCCACCAAATCTCCCCAGGTGATCAAAGCCGCGACGGCGTTGGGCATTTCGGGGTACGTCATCAAGCCGTTCGATATCCTCGACATCAAAAACCGTGTCTCGCGGCTGTTGTGCGGCGAGCCGGCTGCCGTCAAGTGACCAGGCAAGCCGGTTCCGCCGCGGCATCTTCGGGGCTTGCGATCATCCGGCGATTGGCGGATAATGCGGAATCTCCCGCTTGGTGTGCTGCGGGAGGTGTAACGGGGGTTTGTCTAGCCGCAGGTTGACGAAAAAGATGGGAGAATTGCTGGACGCACTGCGTCGTCTTCAGGAGGTGGAACGCCAACTGAGGGAACTACGCCACGGGGAGGAAAAGCGCAATCGCCAGATCCAGTCGCAGAAGCGTCAGATCGCCAAATCCACCGAACTCATTCAGCGGAAGCAGGCCGAACTGCAGCAAAATCAGATGGAAGTGAATCGGCTCGAGCTCGATTTGAAAACCCGGGAACAATCCATTGCCAAGCATCGGGCCGCTCTGAACAAAGCCAAGACGAATCGCGAATACGCATCCATTCTGACCGCCATCAACACCGAGAAGGTGGATTCCGCCAAGATCGAGGCGCGGGAACTCCAGATCATGTCCTCCGTTGACGAGGTCAAAGCCGCCATCGGCCAGGGGCAGGAGCAACTGCTCACGCTGAGGCAGCGGCTGGCGGAGGCGGAAAGGCAGCTTCACGAGTATCAGGAGAGCGTGCGGGAGCAGCGCAGCCAACTGGAGGCCGAGCGGGAGTGCGTGGCGGACACCATACCGCCGGCCACGCTGACGACCTTTGTCCGCGTGGCCGAACACAACGACGGGGAGGCGCTGGCTGAGATCGTCCGGCTTCATCCCAAACGGGACGAATTCGTCTGCGCCGGCTGTCACATGAAAGTGCCCCTGGAGATCGTCAACGCACTTCAGTCGCGGGATGAGGTGCAAAGCTGCGATGCGTGTGGACGGCTGCTGTACCTGGCCATCTGACGCGGCGTGACCGGGCGGTCACTCTGGCGGAGCCGTTTCCCGCCGGCACAGTACACCGACATCGTTGTGAAGCTCCGGCAGGATTTGGTCCAGACGCAGCCCGACCTCGTAGCGACCCTCTCGCATCGCCTGGCGAACCGCAGCCACCTTGTCCCATCGCAGGTCCGGCAGATCGGCCAGCCTTTTTTTCCAGGCGGCCAGGTCGCTATCCGCATCGTCTCGTGCCGTGGGCCGTTCCATGATCGCGTCCTTTGATCGTCGGGCAGATTCGGGCCTTCCCGCCGCTCGCAATTTACGCTGTTTGCCCCATTTCTCTGGTTTTCGGACAATCGGGCATTAAACTGAATCGAAACGGGGCCGTGTCGTTTCTGTTCCGACACAGGGGGGTGAAACGGCACGTGTCGTCCGGACGGTTCTGGGACGCGGAGTGTCGGCGAATGCATGGACGATTCGCTTTGGCGGTTTTCAGCCGCGCCACGGGCACCTCAACCGCGTCGGGACACATACCGATGTGTATAAGGTATTCGGGTTGGGGGCCCCGGCCTCGTCCCCGGCTTGCGGCCGGGCCTTGCGTATTCTACGCTGAAGGGCCCGTCCATCGGAGAAGCCGGGAGCAGTGTCCGCCCGGACGAGACGCGGCAGACTCTCGATCAGGAGTGCTTCAGATGGCGAACCGTGGATTTGTGCAACGAGTGAAAAATGGTCTGGCGGCAGCCGCGATCGGTGGCAGCGCATTTGCACTGGCGGGGTGTGACCCCCTGGTTCGCGAGAGCCTGCTGACGGGCCTGGAGGCCACCACCAACGCGCTGACCGACACGTTGGTATCCGCCTTCTTCCTCAGCCTGGCCGACAACAACAAGCCGACCGGCGGCGGCCTGACGACTACCAAGCCGCTGTAATCGGCTCGTCCGCACCAGGTGGCGGCGCCAGCGCCCCACTGTGTCGCCGATGATGCGTACAGGCGGCCCGGGGCGGTCCTTCTGCGGTTGCACGGACGTCCAGTTTATGGGGGCGGCTGGCCGGATCCAGCGTACCCGGTTGGACCGGGTCTGGTGGTCGAAACCACAGGAGGGGCGGTCCGGATGTCCGGGACGGCGCCTCCTGTTCGTCGTTTCGGCGACTCGGGTCGGACCGGCTCAGAGCTCTTGGCGCTACGAGGCGCGGCCGATGCGTCCCGGCCGGCGTGGGGCGCCCGGGTCTGACGGTGGGGCAGCGTCGTCCTCTTCTGTGTCGGCCTCGTCGCCGCGAAGCACGATGTCCTTCTCGTGCAGCGTGACGGCCTCCACATCCCAGATCTGCACCGGCGCTTGTGCCATGAAAGCAACCGGATAATCGTTGTCGTCGTCTTCGGGAGCGGGCAGAGCTGCAGGATAACGACCGACGCACCGGCCGTCGAGATAGAGGCTCAGGTCACTGGCCAGCAGGCACATGAGTTCGTGTTGGGTGCCGTTCTGCAGGGGAGCGAGAACCTGTACACCCAGATCGTCCCCGGCGAGATTGAGCTGTGCGAATCCGAAATAGGTCTGGGCTTGCGTCCCCGTGTAGCGCGCTTTGCAGCGGATCACCACGGGAAGCTCCTCATAGGTTTTGACGGCCAGCAGCACCGGACCGGGCGTGCCGTCGGGCGTGGTGCATACGATCCGTCCGCCGTCCGCCTTCCAGAACCGCTCGGCCTCCTCCAGCGGTCGAAAATGCTGCATGGAGTCGGTGGGGATCCTGACCCAGGTGCCGATGGGTGCGACCGTCCGAGCCAGATCGATTCCGGGCAGAAAGACCGTGTTGTCGGACGCCTTCATCATCGGCCAGCATTTCGGCTTGCAGGGCAGATCGGCGATTTCGGAGTCCGGCGTGTTTTCCGGCACGCAGCGAACGCAATCCTCGGCGCCGCACCCGGTGCAATCGCGGCATTCGTCGCAGACGGTGCAATCTATGCAGTCGCCGGGTTCGCTCAGGTCGAGGTCCTTGACGTATCGCTCCTTCATCCATTCGACCCAGCGGCGTTCGAGTTCCTCGATCGCTCCGTCCTCGGATATGCCCAGGGCCGCGGCGGCGGCGGCGTCCCAGCCGTGCTGGAGCCGCACCTCGTCCAGGAACGCCCGGAACGCCTCCGGGCCGTGCAGAGCGATGAAGGTGACGATGGTCGCGGCCTGGTCGTAGAAGCGGAGGACCTCGCCGCCCGTCGGGTAGCCATCCGAATTGCACAGGTCGCGCAGGCGGATGTATTCGCCCGACATCGTGTCGCGGGCCATGTCGGCGGACTCCTTGAGATCCTTGCGGGTCTGCTCCATCTGCCGGGCGCAGCCCTCATGGAGCCACAAGGGGTTCGCCTGCGCCCCGAAGAACTCGAACAGAACCATGTGCATCAGCTCGTGAGGCAGGGTGTCTTCCAGGTTGCCCTTGACGGGGTTGTCGATCTTCTGGAATTTCATTTCCTCCGCGTCGGAAAGCTGAAAGAGAGCCACGCGACCGGTCATGCCGTAGCCTGACCAGGTCACGCCGAGTGATCCTTCCGGATTCTTACCCACCTGCACGTAGTCGTTCGTGTCTTTGTAGATGAGGATCGGCACTTTCTGCGACCAGGCCCGCCCGTCCAGCAGGCGGTCACGCATGAAGGCCAGATACTGCTCGCAGAGTCTGGCGGCCGTCTTCGTCAGTTTCTCACTGCAACTGGCGACGTAGAAGTGCTTTGTCTCTTCCTCGATCGGTGGATACCCAATCGGGATTCCGGGCAATTGGACATAGGTTGTGTCATCCACCCGGTCGAGTCCGCGATAGTCGATGTCTACGTCGGGCACGTGGAAGGGGTCGCGGTCCTGCCATTCCATGGTCGCCAGTTCATGTTCGCGGCAGCGGAGGTATCCCTTGCGCGCGATGCGGCGCACGGATTCGTCCGTTGCGATCGTCAGAAGGTCTTCCCACGGTTTGACGGCCTCCGCCTTGTTCCCCATGGCCTCCAGGGCCTGTCCGAGCAGGATATAGGCCATCTGGTTTCCGGGGTTGGTTTTCACCTCCTGCTGGAGAGCCGGAATCGCCGTTGTCCAGTTGCGGGCCTCCACCGCCTGCTTGGCCTGCTCGAACGTGGACGAGTCTTCCGCCAGCACCCGGCCGCCGACCGCCAGAAGCGCCGCGGCGGCCGCCACCACAAACCACTTGAGTCTTGTGCTATACACGGGTCCTTCCTCTTTTCTTGTTGACCGTTGCCCGAACCTGCTCCAGGCGGGCAATGAACTCCCGACACGTGTCATTGAGATCACGCAGGTTCTCGGGGTGTCTCGCCACCCGTTCCCGCGTGTATTCCGCAATCATCAGCAGCGGCCGAAGGGCCTGATCGAAACTCTGGCAGTACTCGCGCCACGCCTTCCGTTCATCGGGCGTCAGGTTGCCCCGTTCATCTCCGGAGGGGGTAGGTTCCGGGTGTTCGGCCAGGGCCCGGGTGAAGAGCGCTTCCAGGGCCTCGTTGAGGTGCAGGGCCAGCACGCGGGTCAGGGCCACGTCATAACTCAGTGCGTATCCCGGCAGGATGGCCTCCACCCGCTCCAGCGAGGCCTGCACTTTCCGCACATCCTCCGCGAAGGGCAGGTACTGATCCAGCCGGGAAGCCGCCCGGGGCAGGTTCTGAAAGGCCTCGAGGGTCAGCTCCAGGTCCAGCTTTTTCTCGATGGCGCGGATGCTGACCTTCTCATCGATCAGCAATTGGTCGCAGTATTCCTCCAGAGCCTTGCCCATGAGGGTCTCGTCGGCCAGGGCGTTGGGTTCCTTCGCCTTGAGACGCTCTTCTCGCGAGAGGAACTGTCGTGTCAGCACCCGCCCGACCCGTCGCAAGGAGCGGTCTTGCGGATTCTGGTCGAAGATGTCCAGGTGCGCAGTGGCCCGGAGCTGGTCCGTTTCCCGACCCGCGG
>JBPOIK010000103.1:0-9004 GCA_052034525.1 Planctomycetota bacterium | reverse complement strand
GAACTGCCCGGCTCTTGCGACGGACCTTCCCTGCGCAACCCGTTCCTGACCATCGAAATCCCGGCACAAAGGCTCCGCGAAAGAGGCGTTGCATTTCCGGGGGTCGCGGGTAGAGTGACGGGGTTCTGTAGCGACCCTGGGCAGGAGTGAACGTCTGTGGCGATTCCCTACAACAAGCGCACGCACCGTAACGGCGAATTGAGGGCGGCAAACGCGGGGCAGACGGTCCGGCTCGTCGGCTGGGTCGCGTCGTACCGCGATCACGGCGGCATGGTCTTCATCGACCTGCGCGACCGCGAGGGCATCACCCAGGTCAAGTTCAATCCGGAGACCGACCCTCAGGCCCACGCCCTGGCCCGCACGCTCCGCAGCGAGGACTGCATCGCGGTCGAGGGTCAGGTGGCCCTGCGCGGGACCAACATCAACCCCAAGCTGCCCACCGGCGAGATCGAGGTGGAAGGCCGGGCGGTGGACCTGCTCAGCAAGTCCGACCCCACGCCCTTCGAAATAGACGATTTCACCAAGGCCAACGAGGATCTGCGCCTCCAGTACCGCTTCCTCGACCTGCGACGGCCGGCCATGCAGAAGGTGCTGCGCCTGCGGCACAACATCGCCAAGGCCGTGCGCGACTACTTCGACGCCCAGGGCTTCCTGGAAATCGAAACGCCGGTGCTCACGAAATCCACGCCGGAGGGCGCCCGGGACTACCTGGTGCCCTCGCGCGTACAGCCGGGACACTTCTTCGCCCTGCCCCAGTCGCCGCAGTTGTTCAAACAGTTGTTCATGATCGGCGGCTGCGACCGGTACGCCCAGATCGTGCGCTGCTTCCGCGACGAGGACCTGCGAGCGGACCGCCAGCCGGAGTTCACCCAGATCGACATCGAGATGGCCTTCGTCCAGATGGAAGACGTGATGGAGGCCGTCGAGGGCTGCGTGGCCGGCATGTTCCGCGTGGCCAAGGACATCGAGGTTCCGCGGCCGTTCCGGCGGATCAGCTACTCGGAGGCAATGGACCGGTTCGGCATCGACCGGCCGGACATGCGGTTCGGGCTGGAGCTGCGCGACATCACGGACGTCGTCCGCGCCTGCGACTTCCAGGTGTTTTCGAGCGCCGTGCAGTCCGGCGGCGTCGTGAAGTGCCTGGTGGTCAAACCAGCGGAGGGGGCCGACCGGCTGACTCGCAAGATCACCGACGGCCTGACGGAGGAACTCAAAGGCATCGGCGCCGGCGGGATGCCGGTGACGAAGGTCGTCTCGGGCAACCGCGGCCTGGAGTTCTCCACGGGCGTGGCCAAGTTCCTCCAGCCGGTGTGCGAGCCCCTGTGCCGGCAAGCGGGCGCGGGTCCCGGTGATTTTCTGTTCTTCGGAGCGGGCAAACACGGCGACGTCTGCAAATACCTGCACCACGCCCGAACGCGGCTGATCGAGATCCTGGAGCTCAAGCCGTCCACGGAATGGGACCTGCTCTGGGTGGTCGACTTCCCGATGTTCGAGTGGGATGACACGGATAAGCGCTACTTCAGCACGCACCACCCGTTCACCGCCCCGCGCGACGAGGACGTGGCCCGGCTGAGCACGGAGCCCGACAAGGTCCGGGCCAAGGCGTACGACCTGGTGCTCAACGGCACGGAGATGGCCGGCGGCAGCATTCGTATCCACCGCCGCGACGTGCAGCAGACGGTGTTCAAGCTGCTGGGCATCAGCGAGGAAGAGGCCAAGGTCAAGTTCCAGTTTCTGATGGAGGCGCTGCGGTTCGGCGCGCCGCCGCACGGCGGGATCGCATTCGGGCTCGACCGCTGGGTGATGCTGTTTACCGGCAAGGAGAGCCTGCGCGACGTGATCGCGTATCCCAAGACGCAGCGGGCGGTCTGTCCGCTGACGGAGGCGCCCGGCCCGGTGGCTGACGAGCAGTTGCGGGATCTCGGCATCGATCTGCGTCCGGAGGTGCGGGCCCGGCTCGAGGAGAAGGCCGCCTCCGCCAAACAGACCGTGCATCGGGCACACGATGAGGAAGGCTAGCCGTCCCGGGCGCCGGCAGAGCCGCGGCGCCGGTTGCACGACTCGCCCGAGCATGGCACAATCGGTCCATGCGCGTGAGCATCAACGGCAACGAAGAGACGATCACCGATGGTCTGACTCTGATCGACCTGCTGAGACAGCGCGGGACGGATCCGCGCCGCGTCGCGGTCGAAGTGAACAAAGAGCTGGTGGTTCGCGCGGAATACGCCGCGACCCGAATCAACGAGGGGGACCGGATCGAGATCGTCACTTTTGTGGGAGGCGGATGATGAAGGAAGACGGATTCCGGGTGGGACCGTTCACGTTTGAATCCCGCCTGTTCGTAGGCACGGGCAAGTATGCCACCCACGAGCTGATGGCTGAAGCTCTGGATGCCTCCGGATGCCAGGTGGTGACCGTGGCCATCCGCCGCGATGTCGTGGACGAAGCGGGCAAGCCCCGCAAGGAGAATATCCTCGATTTTCTCGATATGAAGCGATATACGGTGCTGCCCAACACGGCCGGCTGTTTCAACGCGGACGACGCGATCCGATCGGCCCGGCTCAGTCGAGAGCTGCTGGAGGGCCTGGACAACCCGGGCGCCAAGTGGGTGAAGCTGGAAGTGCTGGCCGACAGGAAAACCCTGTTGCCGGACCCCGTCGGAACCCTGCAGGCCACCGAAAAACTCGTATCGATGGGGTTCACCGTGCTGGTCTACACCAACGACGACCCGATCCTGGCCCGCAAGCTCAAAGAAGCCGGCGCCGCCAGCGTCATGCCGGCCGGCGCCCCGATCGGCAGCGGTCAGGGTATTCTCAATCCCAACAACATCCGCATCTGCCTGGAATACCTCAAGGAAGGCGATCCGGACTACCCGGTGATCGTGGACGCCGGCGTGGGGACCGCCTCCGACGTGACCATCGCCCTGGAACTGGGCTCGGACGGCGTGCTGCTTAATACCGGGATCGCCGGCGCGAAAGACCCGCTGCGCATGGCCCGGGCGATGAAAGCCGCCGCCGAGGCCGGCCGCCTGGCGTACCGCTCCGGCCGGATTCCCAAGAGACTCTACGCTTCGGCCTCGTCCCCGATGGAAGGGGTGATTGGGAAGTAGGGATCGAGGGATCAAGGGATTGAGGGATTGAGGGATCGAGGGACCGAGGGATTAAGGGATTGAGGGAGCGAGGGGGGAGGGCGCGGGGAAGATGCCGTGCTCAAGACCCACAAGGAGTTGGTGGTCTGGCAGAAGGCGTACGCACTGAGCCTGCTGATGTACCGAATCACCCGTCAGTTTCCCGAAGCAGAAAAGTTCGGACTGACGGGGCAACTGCGGCGGGCGGCGGTCTCGGTGGTGTCGAACATTGCGGAGGGATACAATCGCGGCTCCAGACGCGACTACGTGCGTTTTCTTCTGGTCACGGCTGGTTCCCTGGCCGAGCTGGACACCCAGCTCATGCTGGCCAGGGATCTTGAATACGGAAGCCGTGAGAGAGTGGATGAGGCACTGCAACTGACGGTGGAGGTCGAGCGCATGCTCAAGGCGTTGATCCGATCCCTCCGCCGCGCTCCGGGAGACGAGCCAGAATGCTGAAACCGAGTTCACAACCCACGGTGGCCATTCCGACTCCAGAAGCTCCGCCCCCCCATCACCCTCGCCCCCTCGCTCCCTCGCTCCCTCGCTCCCTTGATCCCTTGGTCCCTTGCTCCCTGGATCCCTCAATCCCTCGGTCCCTGGATCCCTCCCCCCTTACCCCCCTCTACTCCAATGCCTCGTCGAACCCGTAACAAACTGCTTCTGTGGATCATCGTGATCGGGCTGGCGAACTTCGCGGCCTACACCCTGATTTACTGGTACCTCCAGGGCGACGCGAGCAACGGCAAGTTCGAGGCGGGAGAATACTACCTGCGTGGCCACTTCATCCACGGCAGCAAAGGCCAGCTTTCCGAGCCGGTCTCCCGGGCGACCTGGATATACAGTTTCGTGCATTCGATTTCGATCTGGCCCACGATCGCGGCCGTGTTGATTTCGATGGCCATCCTCGCCCGGCCGCACATCATCGCCACCATGCGCAGCGATTCCATGTTGCGCGGCAGCACGTTTGTCACCATTTTCATCACGGTGGTCGTGTTCCTGACCGGGGCCAGCACGCTGTATTTCATCATCAACTTCGTTCACGCCCTGCTCATCATCAGCCGCGGCGAACCCTTCGGCGTCTGACCCGGGGCGCCGCCGGGATCGTATGCACACGCAGCGTGGAGCCTCGTCAACCCGGTTGGCCGACCGCCGTTCACTGTGACATGCGGGAGAATCGGCACGAAGCCTCCGTGCCGCAGGTTTGGCGCAAAAAAACGCCTCCCGAGGGAAGCGTTACGTCGGGCAAACCCATGAGAGTTCACCCTGGGCGCTCACGAGGGAGCGTTGCCTTGCGCGGACGAAAGTCCCTTACTATGGGTTGCGGGACAAGCGTCGCTCAGATACACTATTGGCCAAGATACATCAAATCGGCACCCTTGTCAAGGAAAAAAAACATGGCAGCGGGCAAGCACGCAGAACACCACTCTGACTACATACTGGGCCTTGATTTGGGAACCGAATCGATCGGCTGGGCGCTCGTCGGGACCCAGGGCGGTCGGCCGACCGGCATCGTGGCCATTGGATCACACACCAACGACGCAGGTGTTCTAGGGGACATCGAGAAGTCGCCGAGCGCGGCCAGGCGGAGCGCCCGACAGGCCCGGCGACAGATCTGGCGCCGACAATGGCGGCGCAACAAGCTCCTGCGGCTCCTGCAGCGGAACGGGCTGTTGCCTCCGGGCGACATCAGCACGCCCGAGGCAATTCACCAGTATCTTCTTGAATACGACCGCCATCTGCGGGCGAAATTCAACCCCGAGGGGGATCGTGTCACGTTGCACGTGCTCCTCTACCGCCTGCGGGCAAGGGCCCTGGACCACCGATTGGAACTCTTCGAACTCGGTCGGGCGCTCTATCACCTGGCACAACGACGAGGCTTTCTTTCCAACCGGAAGTCGCAACGATCCGACGAGGATGAGGGCAAAGTCGCAGCGGGAATCAGTGATCTTTCCCGCCGCATGGCGGACTGCCAAGCACGAACGCTGGGGGAATACTTCTCACGGCTGAACCCCGAACAGGAACGCGTCAGGCGCCTTTGGACCTCACGCCAGATGTACCTGGACGAATTTGAGGGCGTGTGGAACGAACAGGCGAAACACCATTCCAACGTCCTGGTTCCCGAGTTGAAAAGGCAAGTGCACCGCGCAATCTTTTTTCAGCGTCCTCTGAAATCCCAACGTGGCCTGCTCGGGCGCTGTGACTTGTTCCCGCTACTGAGAAGGGTGCCGGTCGCGGACCGGACTTCCCAGCGATTCCGGCTGCTACAGAAGGTCAACGATCTTCTCGTGCTCTTTCCGGACGCGACGTCCCGTCCGCTGGGCGAAGATGAACGACACACGCTCCTCGAGCGCCTGGAGCTTGACGGTGATCTGAAGTTCAGCACGATCCGAGGCAGAAAATGTCTCAACCTGGGAGCCGGGGTGAGATTCAACTTTGAGCAGGGCGGCGAGAAATCGCTTCCCGGCCACCGGACCGATGTCAAAATGCGTGGCGTGTTCGGCGACGCATGGGACAGGCGTTCCGAAGCGGAGAGGGACGCGATCGTCAACGAGATCCTGAGCTTTGAGCGGCCCGAGGCGCTCAAGAAGCGCGCCATGAAGGCGTGGGGCCTGGACGAGTCATCCGCGGATCGGCTGGCCACCCTGAAGCTGGAATCGGGATACGCCGCTCACAGCCGCAAGGCCATGCGCATCCTGATCGACCGGATGAAGGACGGAAAACCGTACGCGACCGCCCGGCGGGAGGCGTTTCCCGAGCAATTCACGTCATCCGAACCCTGTGACGCATTGCCGCCGCTGCGAAGGAAGATGGGAGACGTTCGCAACCCGGCGGTCGAGCGATCGCTGACGGAGCTGCGCAAGCTGGTCAACGCGATCCTCCGCCGGTTCGGCAAGCCGGCGACCATCCGGGTGGAACTTGCCCGAGACCTCAAACGGGCTCGTAAGGAACGAGAGAGGATCAGCAAGGAGAACGACGCGCAGCGATCGCGGCGTGAGCAGGCGAAGGCTGCGATCTTGAAGAAGGCGGGAATCACGGATCCGTCACGACCGGACATCACCAAGTGGTTGCTGGCCGAGGAGTGTGGGTGGCAATGCCCGTATACGGGCAAACCGATCGACTGGGCGAGTCTGTTCGGCTCCAATCTGCAGTTTGACGTGGAGCACATCCTCCCGCTGTCGCGATCGCTGGATGACAGCTTCATGAACAAGACGCTGTGCTACCACGAGGAGAACCGCAGCCGCAAGAGAAACCACACGCCGTGGGAGGCTTATGGCGCTGACGAAACCCGCTTTCGGGAGATTCTTGAGCGAGTCGGTCGGTTTCAAGGGCGCGCGGCCCGGCTCAAGCGGGAACGCTTTGAGATGAAGGAAATCCCCGAAGATTTCCCGAGTCGGAAGCTGAATGACACGCGCTATGCGTCGCGACTTGCGGCCAGATACCTGAGCCTGCTCTACGGCGGGCGAGTGGACAGCGCCGGGACTCAGCGCATTCAGGTCAGTACGGGCGGATTGACACACCACCTCCGCAACGAGTGGATGCTCAACGGTATTCTCGACGATGGAGGCGAGAAGACGCGAGAGGACCATCGCCACCACGCCGTGGACGCCCTCGTGATTGCGCTGACCGACCCCGCGTCCGTCCAGCAGCTTCAGCGGGCGGCCGAGCGCGCGTCGGCCGAGGGAAGGAGACTGTTCGGGCGCGTGGACGAACCCTGGCGAGGGTTTCTGGATCAGGCGCGCGACGCAATTCTGCGCGTGAATGTGTCACGCCGACTCACCAAGAAAATCGCCGGAACGCTCCATGCGGAGTCGCTGTACAGCAAGCCGCGCCGGGCGCATGGCGGGGAACCCGCCGTTCATCTCCGCAAAGAACTGCACAAGCTGTCGGTGGATGATCTCAAACAAGAACGCATTGTCGACCCTGTCATCCGTTCCATCGTCCGGAAGAAGTGGCAGGAGCTCGGGGGCGGCGATCCGAAGAAGGTGTTCGCCGATCCGTCGTCTCACCCGGCGATCACGACGCGGGACGGACGCAGGATACCGATCCACAAGGTCCGGATTCGAGTCAGCGTGGTGCATCGACCGGTCGCACAGGGCGCCCGCAGACGGCTTGTCGCACCCGCCCCGCATTGGAACCACCACGCCGTGATCGTCGCAACCCTCGACGACCAGGGCAATGAAACCCGGTGGGACGATTATCCCGTGACGAGGCTGGAGGTGCATGAGCGGAAGGCCAGAAACATCCCGATCATTCAGAAGGAGTGGGAGGCTGGACGTCGGTTCAAATTCTCTCTGGCTGCCGGTGAATACGTCATGATGCACGATCAGGCCGACTCGCCGCAGCTCTGTCGGTTGTTGAGTGTCTCGAAGGGAAGGTACGAATTCCGCGTTCATTACGACGCCAGAAAGACGCCCGAGGCGCGCAAACGCGGAAGTGGCGCGCGGATCTTTGCCAGCGCAGACCGGATGAGAATTCGAAAAGCTCGCAAAGTCCGTGTAACTTACCTGGGTGAGATTGTGCCCGCCAATGACTGATCGCATCATCGATTTGTCAGAATCGGGGGCGTATCTGCGCGTGCGGAACCGCCAGTTGATCATCGAGCGCCGCGCCAGCGGTGGCGACAGCGGCGCCGGCGAACAGGTGAGCATTCCTCTCCGTGACGTTTCCTGCGTCATTGTCGCGCATCCGCAGGTTGCCTGCTCACAGCCCGTTCTGGCCGACCTCATGGCCTGTGGCGGAACCTTCATCGTCTGCGACGACTGCCACCAACCCATCGGGCTGATGCTCCCGCTGCAGACCAACACCCTCCAGGCGGAACGAATGTCCGCCCAGGCGGCCGCCCCCGTTCCGCTGCGCAAGCGGCTCTGGAAACAGATCGTGAAGCGGAAAATCATGGGGCAGGCGCAGTTGCTTCGACAGTTGCGCGGCGGGGACCACGGCCTGTCGGCCATCGCCCGAACCGTCCGATCCGGCGACACGGACAATCGTGAGGCCGTTGCTGCCCGACGATACTGGCAAGCGCTGTTTGACGACCCCGCGTTCCGCCGGCGTTTCGACGCTCCGGATCGCAATCGGCTGCTCAACTACGGCTACGCGGTGCTCCGGGCGGTCATGGGCCGGGCCGTCTGCGGGGCGGGTCTGCATCCGTCCCTGGGCATACATCACCATCATCGGAACAACGCGTTCTGCCTGGCCGACGACCTGATGGAGCCTTTTCGCCCGTTGATCGACGCCGCCGTGGTAGCCCATGTCGAGGAACACGACGGAAGCACCGACCTGGACCGCCCGGCGAAGCAGGCGTTGCTCGGAGCCATTCTCGGACGTTATCGAGCGGATGGGGAAACCCGCCTGCTTTTTGACCTGTGCGCCCGAACGGCCGTCTCGTTGGTGAAAGTGCTTCAGAAGCAGGCCAATGGGCTCGATTACCCCGGTGAGGTGAGGAATGCCGGAGACTAGCCTCGCCCTCTCGGGGTATCGGGCCGTGTGGCTTTTCGCCATGTTTGATCTGCCGGTCAAGACGCCGGCCCAGCGCAGACGGTACGCCCAATTCCGCAAGTTGCTGTTGGGCGAGGGGTTCTGTAGACTTCAGTATTCCGTCTACGCGCAGTACTGCCCCAGCGAGGAGGCCAGTATCGCCCGCAGGCGGGCCATTCGCGACGGGTTGCCGGACGAAGGGCAGGTACGGCTGGTAGCAATCACCGACCGGCAGTTCGGAAAGATGGAAATCTATGTGCGAGGAAAGCGGCGTAAGTCGGAAAAACCGCCCGAACAGCTCATGCTTTTTTGACTCCCTTTCTGTCGTAACTCACGTCCAGGCAGCCGGTTGCGCGACCAACAAGTGTATCTGAGCGACGCTTCCCGGCAAACCACAGC
>JBPOIK010000175.1:0-42301 GCA_052034525.1 Planctomycetota bacterium | reverse complement strand
CGGACGGTCCGTCGCCGGGCCCGCACAGCGGGTTGACCACGCTGCCGCCCTGCACCTCGTGATCGTACTGGCGGATGACCCATTCCTTCGACGCCACGTTCGGATGCGACAGGCTCCGGAGCAGTCGGCGGCGGAAGTCGCGATCCGTCGGATCAGCCGGGCGTGGCGGCGGCGGACGCCACGTGGCCTGTCGGGTGCTCCGGGGCAACCCGTGATGCAGGAAGCGCATATCGAGCTCGCCCACCGTCGCGCCGTTGTGTCGCACGCGCAGCACGCCGTCGTCCGTGAAGCGACCGATGACCGTGGCCTCGACGTGCTCTTCGCGGAACAGGGCCAGCATCGTGTCCAGGCTCTCCGGCGGCACGGCGAAGACCATTCGCTCCTGCGCCTCGGATATCCAGATCTCGTCATAGCGCAGGCCGGCATATTTCAAGGGCACGTTTTCCAGATCGACCGTGGCCCCGGTCCTTTCCCCCATCTCGCCGATGGCGCTGCTCAGCCCACCCGCCCCGCAGTCCGTCACGGCGTGGTACAGGCAGCCGTCTGCGTGGTCTCTCGCGCGCAGCAGCGCATCCAGCACCTTCTTCTCCTCGATCGCGTTGCCAATCTGAACCGCGTGGGAGAACTCATCGGCGTGCGTGTCCGTCAGCTCGGCCGAGGAGAAGGTGGCTCCGTGAATCCCGTCGCGCCCCGTCCGGCCGCCGGCTACCACGATCGCATCGCCCGGCTGCGCGGCCTTGGTGATCCGATCGCGCGGGATGAGCCCCACGCAGCCGCAGAACACCAGCGGGTTAGCCAGATATCGCTCGTCGAAGTGGATCGCCCCGTTGACGGTGGGAATCCCCATGCGGTTCCCGTAGTCCCGCACGCCGCCGACCACGCCCTTGAAAACCCGCCGCGGGTGCAGCACTCCTCTGGGGAGCCGCTCGTCGGCGAAATCCGGAGGGGCAAAGCAGAACACGTCCGTGTTCGCGATCGGCCGGGCGCCTAATCCGCACCCCATGATGTCCCGGATGACGCCGCCTACGCCCGTGGCCGCTCCGCCGTAGGGCTCGATGGCGGACGGGTGGTTGTGCGTTTCGGCCTTGAAGGCGATGCCGTATTCCTCGTCGAATGCCACAATGCCGGCATTGTCCTCGAATACGGATAGACACCAGGGACGGTTGAGCCGCCGGGTCGCCTCCACGATGGTATCCTTCAGCAGGTTCTCGAAACGCACCTCCACCGGGCCGTCCCGCCCGAAATCCGCCCCGCGATACACGACCTCGCTCTTGAGCGTCTTGTGCACGCAGTGTTCCGACCACGTCTGCGCCAGCGTTTCCAGCTCCAGATCCGTCGGGTCACGCCCGAGCGTTTCGAAATGGACGCGGATCGTCTCCATCTCCGTCGCGGAGAGAAACAGGTGGGCCTGGCGGGACAGGGCCACCAGCGCTTCGCGATCCAAGGATCGCAAGGGCACCGTCCGCGGTTCGCACGAGGCTTGCGGCGCCACCGGAAAAGCCTCCGGCAACCTGTCGTCCCGTCCGAAGCCCTGGATATAGACGGCTTCAATGCACTCGTTGGCCAGTACGTCCCGGGCGATGCGATGCAGATCGGCCTCGCCCCGAGCCCCCTCAATCACGTAACGCCGTGCGGTCCGAACGTCGACGCGAACCCCGGCGCCCAGCAGGTCCGCGATCGCGTCGGCCGTGCTGATGGCGACCGGGTCCATCACGCCGGGCAGATAATGCACCTCGAGGGCCACCTCGTCGGCATCGCGTTGCGTCATGCCCTCGGCCAGCGCGAACGTCTGTGAGATCGGGTCGGCCAGCAGATCTCGGCCGACAATCTCGGCCGCCGCCCGATCCAGCGGGCCCCGCACGAAGTACAGTGCGCTGGCGACCATGCCCTTCACGTGCGCCAGCGAGGGTATCTGCCGCACCTCGATCCACCGTTGCCGGCCCAGCGGGTCCAGTTCCGATCGGCGCGGCCGAACGTGTATCTGCCAGATCCGATTGCCGTCGATGGAAGCAGGCATCATTCGTTCACCAGATCCCAGGCCCGCAACAGTTCGGCCACGCTCCAGGCCTGGGCGACGCATCCGCCGGGCCGGTGCGGTGGATCGCCGTCAAAATTCTCACTGATGGAACCCAGGCAGGCTTCCGACAGATGCTCCACCAGCGGCTGGAGCAACTGTCGTGCCTCCGCTTTGGCTTGCGCGGTGAAACCGTAAACACGTAGATGCGCTTCCACGAACGGGCCGATCAGCCAGGACCACACGGTGCCGTTATGATAGGCGCGGTCTCGCACCGGCTGAACGCCGCGGAACCGGCCGACGTAGTCCGGATCGTCCGGTGCCAGGCTCCGAAGCCCGAACGGCGTGAGCAGATGCGTGCGCACGGCGCCCAGCACCGCCCTCTGCTTCTCGGCGGACAGGGGGGAATCCGCCAGGCTGACGGCGAAGATCTGGTTCGGCCGGATCGCCTCATCACGGTGATCGTCCCGCACGCAGTCGAACAGGCATTTCCGCCGGGGGTTCCAGTAGACGTCCTCAAAACGCCCGGCGACCTGCTCAGCCAGCGCGCCGCAGCGTTTCGACAGCCGCTTGTCCGTATCGGCAAAACGCCGAGCGAGAATCCGCAGGACGTGGTGCCACAGAGCGTTCACTTCCACCGGGCGACCGTGTCGCGGCGTGAAAACCACGTCTCCGCATTTTGCATCCATCCAGGTGATCTGGACCTGCGGATGCCCGCACCAGACGAATCCGGCGTCGTCCACGTGAATGCCGAAGTCCGTGCCCTGCACGAAGGATTCCACAATGCCCCGGCACGCCGCCGCGAGAAATCCGCGCCAGGCCTGGACATCTCCCGTCGCGGCCAGGTAGGCATCTGCCGCGTGCACGAACCACAGCGACGCATCCACACTGTTGTACTCACACTCGCCGTCGTGATCGTCGAACCGGTTCGGAATGAGCCCGTTTCGTTGCATGCAGGCGAACGTCTCCAGCACTTCCCGCGCCTCGACGTGTTGACCCGTCCGCAGCAGCAAGCCCTCCAGGCTGATGAACGAATCCCGACCCCAGTCGCCGAACCAGGGATACCCCGCGATAATCGTCGCCAGGTTCTGCCGCCGGCCCGAACTCCGGCGCACCACGAACTGACTCGCGGCCGACACCAGGGCCTTTCGAACCGAATCGCCGGCCACCCCGGCCACCGTAACGTGCGACGGCCGATCGGCGGTTTCCACCGCCCGGGCGGCCGCCTCCGGCGTCGGAGCAAACCCGAGAGCCACAAACTCGACGGAAAGCGACCCGGTTCCCGTCACCCGAAACGTCCCGGCCCGCTGAAGATCCTCGCCCCAGAGATACTCCCGATCCAGTTCGATGCGGTATCGAATGTTGTGCCACCAGGTTCTCTCGGGCGTGAAGCGGGCCTGCGAAAGCTCCTCTCCCGGCCGGGAGAACATCGCGAACGTCTGGTCCGGATGAGCCCGGTCCTGGACCCAGAGCCACTGGCCGTCGGTATTCAGCTTCCACGGATCCACGGCGGCCTGCCGTCGAACATCGTGGAAGCCGCGCATGGCCAGCATGGGGGAGACCTCCAGAAGGATCGGCCGGTCGGCGGGGGCCTCCACGTCGTACCGGATGCGTGTCATCTGCCGATGGGTGACCAGGGTGATCTGCCGCCGGACCGACACCCCGTCGCGAGCGAACGTCCAGCGGACCCAGGGATCCGGGCGCGCGATCTCCAGATCAAACGCCACAAGATGAACGTGGCTCGCCGGCTCCACACCGTGGTTGAACTCCCAGCACGAGAGATCCACCAGGGTGTCTCCGCCGTGGACCCGATCCACGGCACCAGCCAGCAGCAGATAGCGTTCCAGGGGTGGTCGTTTGGAGGCGACCAGCCATCCGTGGTACTTCCGGGTAGGACAGCCGATCACCGTGCCCGACGCAAAACCCCCCAGCCCGTTCGTGAGCAGCCACTCCCGGGTCAAAAGAGTGTCCAGCGACCCCTGCAACACGGGGCAAGACGACCTCGGGCAGGCAGTCGTCTTGTCCGACGTCCGTTTCATGGCGATGCCTTCCAAACCAACCTCCAGATCCGCTCACAGACGCGGCATTCTACACGGCCACGGCCCGATTCCCATCCTGGCGCTTCCGCCCGGCGGCAAGCATGGCGATACTGGGAGCCGCCGGCAACGCAGAGGCGGTCCGCCCCGCCCGGCTTTGGCACAGGACGATGACGTCAGACATGCGGACAAGGCACCCGTGATGAATCGACCCCAGGGGCATGTCGCACAGGCCCAACTGCTGACCCCGCCGGGCGTCGGAGCCATTGCCGTAATCCGGGTCGTCGGCCCCTCGGCGCTGTCGATCGCAGAATCGCTCTTCGAGTCCGATCATTCCACCGACCGGCTGGCGGATGATCCGCAGCGGCTCTGGTATGGCCGGCTGGTAGAGGATGATCAGATTCTGGACGAGGTGATCCTGGCACCTCGACGGACAGCCGACTCGTCCTGGCAGGTCGATGTCAGCCTGCACGGTGGAGTATGGGTGGTAACCCGGGTTCTGCAGGCCCTGGAACGCAAAGGCGTGCACATCGCAAGCGACCCAGCAGACCAGCCAACGGAGCGGACATGGCAGACGGGCCGACGGATCGAAGCGGAAGCGGATGAGGCTTTGGTCCGAGCTCGAACACGCCGGGCTGTCACCACTCTGGCCTGGCAACGAAGGCACCTGCCGACCGTCCTGCGGGACATTCGCGATCAAGCCCGGACAGACTCCGCGGGCGCAAGCGCGGCACTGCAGGGCCTGCGGGCGGGGTACCCTGCGATCCGCCTCCTTCTGGATGGCGCCCGGGTGGTCGTCGTGGGACCACCCAACGCGGGCAAATCCACGCTGACCAACCGGCTGGCCGGACAGGAGGACGCCCTGACGAGCCCGCAGGCCGGCACCACGCTCGACTGGACCACCCACGAAGTATCGATGGATGGCGTTCCGCTGACAATCGTGGATACGGCCGGTGTGCGTGATGGAGGGAATGAACTGACCGTCGAGGCGATGAACCGGGGTCTGCGCATGGCCGCGGACGCCGATCTCGTGCTGACCGTCCTGGACGGCAACCGCCCGATCCCGGACGACGTCTGGCAAGCCTGTCGGGAGACCCTCCGCCCGGGCCGGTGGGTCGCGGTGGTGAACAAGTCCGACCGGCCGGCGGTTTGGTCGACCGAGCGGATTCCGACGGGATTCCAGGCCCTCCTTCCCGTCTCTGCCCGGACCGGGAGGGGCATGGCAGAGCTTCGGTCGGCCATTCTCCGTGGCCTGGGGTTCCGCGGGAGCGGAAGGGCCGTACCAACCCTGTTTTGCGGTCGCCAGATGCGGGAAGTGGGGGCAGACTCTGTGCCAATGGCGTACGACCGCGTACAAGCGGCGATCCGGAACCTGCTGGGTGAGGCCTGAGGAAAAACCGACGGGCGGGCGGGGAGCCCCGGGTAGCGGCGGATGGGACGGTGCGGGTCCCCTGCCCGGAGTTGGACAGGCCTATAATTGGGGGCGGGGGCAGGTCAACAGGCGGTTTGGAGGGGCCAGTGGTTGATAGGCGGCAGGTCCGGTCGTATAGTTTCGGCGTTTTGTCCGATATCGTATGGACGGCAGGCTTCGGCCCGGCACAGCAGCAGGTGCCGGTCGCGACGGTGAGGTTGTGATGCCAGGCGGCGAAGACTCACAAATCGGTCGCAAGATCATTGAGCACAAGCTTGCAACGGCGGATGAGCTGGCCATCTGCAAGCAACGCCTGAAAGAGCAGCAGGGGGCTGGCCGGCGGCTCAAGCTGGCGGACGTTCTGATTGAGGGCGGGTACGTCACCCGGTCGCAGATCGAACGGCTGAGCAAATCGCTGGACGACGATTCGATGTACCGTCCGGCCCAGCAGATCCCGGGCTTTCAGATTCTGGGCAAGCTGGGCCAGGGAGCGATGGCCACCGTTTTCAAGGCCAAACAGCTCAGTCTGGACCGGATCGTGGCCATCAAGGTGCTGCCCAAGCGGCTCAGCGAGAACCCCGAGTTCGTGGATCGCTTCTACCGGGAAGGCCGCGCCGCGGCCCGCCTGAATCACGCGAATATCGTACAGGCGATCGATGTGGGTGAGGCCGGCGGATATCACTACTTCGTGATGGAGTTCATCGACGGGGACACGGTCTACGATCGCCTGTCCGACAGCCGGCGCTTTGAAGAAAAAAACGCCGTCAACACTGTGCTGCAGGTGGCCCGAGCGCTGGCCCACGCCCATTCCCGCGGCTTCATTCACCGCGACGTGAAGCCCAAGAACATCATGATCACCAAGGACGGGGAAGTGAAACTGGCGGACATGGGTCTGGCCCGCGAGGTCAACGACTACGAAACGGCCACCGCCGAGGCCGGCCGGGCCTACGGCACCCCGTACTATATCAGTCCGGAGCAGATTCGCGGCGAAATCAATATCGACTTCCGAGCGGACATCTACTCACTGGGCGCCACCTTCTACCACATGGTGACCGGCAAGGTCCCTTACGACGGCCCGACGCCGTCGGCGGTGATGCACAAGCATCTGAAAGAACCGCTCGTGCCGCCGGATCATCTGAACACCGCTCTGTCCGCCGGCATCGGGGAGATCATCGAGGTCATGATGGCCAAGAAGCGGGAAGACCGCTACGCCACCACGACTGAGCTGATCGACGACCTGGAGGCAATCTCGCAGGGCGGGGCACCGTTCCAGGCCCGCAAGAAATACGACCAGAGCATGCTGCAGAGCATCGCCGACACCGGGGAGATGGTGTCCATCCCCACAGCCGAAGACCTCTCTCCCACCCCCCCGAACACCACAAACTGGACCGTGATCCTGGCACTGGTCGCACTTTTGGGCCTGTCCGTGCTGCTCAACCTGGCACAGTGCGTGCTGAGCTCGCGATAACTCATTGTAAAATAAAAGATAACAAGGATTTCTGCGCGGACGGGCTACACCCGTTCGAACTGCCGTCAACGGCGCGGATCGGGTTCGTCCGGCCGCCGGCCAGCCGCAGCTCCGGTCACGCGTCAAATCCGGCTACGGTGTGCTTTCGGCCGGTGCCACCGCCTTTTGCCAACTGCGGACCAGGCAGCGCCAGTCTTCCGACGTGCCCAATTCCAGGCCGGGGTGGTCGTTGTGGTCAACTATGACGATCCGCTCCGTGTGCGTCTCGTTGAACTGGATAGGCAGGTTGAACAAATGCTCGCCGCAACGACCGGGTGGAAGCACGCCATCGGGCAGATTAGGGAACATGTCCTTGTGCCATAGCGCCACAAGAACCCCATCCACCCACCAGCCGTGGATCTCGCGGACAGTCAAATAGGCGATCTCCTGTTTCTTCTCCATACCCACCTCGATCGAGCATTCGAACACAGGGTCTGTGTCCGGCTCGCGACCGTCCGGCGGCTCATAAAGATGGGCGTTGGGGTCCGTGTCCTGGATCGGGGGGTCACCATCTTCTGGCTTGGAATCTCCCGCGGTTTTGTAGAAATAAATGATCCCCGCCGCGAGCAGACAGACGCCGATGAGCACGACCTTGGCCTTCATGGACTGTCTCCGAAAAAGTCTGGCGGTCGATCGCACGAACTGAAGCCATCGGACGCCAGGAGGTCGCGGATGACTCAGCCGGACCTCCGGCTATGCGGAGGAAACAGGGCGAAGGCCGCCGTCAGAACTCCACCACACAACAGGATCACGATCGCTCGGGTGGGAGGATCGCAGAAGACCGCGTCCCAGTCAAGCGCCGGCAGACGGCTCGCCAGCCACCGAACGGGGGCGGGCGGGGGGATCGGTTCGAGCGCCGGGGCAGTACAGCCATCTTCCACATCGACGGCCGGATCGCTCGGCACCACGGTGATCCGCTGTTCCCCCGGACGCGTGTATTCCAGCTCTCGCTGGGCGGCCCGCGCCATGACGGAAGGATCGCTGCGCAGGGCCTCGGCCAGCTTCCGCTGACGATCGAGCGATTCTTTCATCCGCTCCAGCGCGGACTGCTCGTATTGCTCCACGAGCCGGGCATTCTGATAGTCACGCCAGGCCGGCAGCAGCACGCAGGGCGCAAAACCGACCACGGCCATCGCGAAGAGCATCCAGAACACCCATCGGCCTTCCCGGGTCGGGAGCGAAGGAACCTCCGTTTGCTGCTCCGTCTGCGTCATGGCGTTCCTGCCGTTCGCCGAAGAGGCCTCGCCGACCAGCCCGATCCGACCCCCGGGGCGGTCCTTCGTTGCCTCGCGGCCCCCGTGTGGCGCCGTCGTCCGTTTCGCGCAACCCGCTACTTGTTCCAGAGGGTGCCGCCGAATACCGCCGCCTGGCCGAGTTCTTCCTCGATCCGCAGCAGTCGATTGTACTTGGCAATGCGGTCGCTGCGGCAGGCGCTGCCCGTCTTAATCTGACCGGCGTTGGTGGCGACGGCCACGTCCGCGATGGTCGTGTCTTCCGTCTCGCCGCTGCGATGACTGATGACAGCCGTCCAGCCGTTGCGGCGGGCCATGTCGATGCACTCCAGCGTTTCCGTCAGCGTACCGATCTGATTCAGCTTGATGAGCACCGAATTGGCACTGCCCTCGCGGATTCCCCGGGCCAGACGCTCGGTGTTGGTGACGAAAAGATCATCGCCCACAAGCTGGACTTTGTCGCCATAGCGGTCGGTCAGCTTTTTCCAGTTGGCCCAGTCATCCTCGGCCAGGCCGTCCTCCAGGCTGCGAATGGGGTACTTCTCGAACCATTTGCCCCAGCGGTCGATCATCTCGTCGGCCGTCGCGTACTTGCCGGGCGCGGATCGAAAATACTCGTATCGGCCGCTGGACTTGTCGAACATCTCAGAAGTGGCCGGATCCAGTGCAATGAAAATGTCCTTGCCAAGCTGGTAGCCGGCCTCGGAAATCGCGGTGGCGATGAGATCCAGGGCCTCTTCGCCGCTGCCCAAGTTGGGGGCAAAGCCGCCCTCGTCACCCACACCGGTATTGTAGTTCTTGCCCTTGAGCACCTTCTTGAGGGCGTGGAAACACTCGGTCCCCATGCGGAGAGCCTGGGCAAAACTCTCGGCCCCCCAGGGTTGAATCATGAACTCCTGGAAGTCGACGTTGCTTTCGGCATGTTTGCCGCCATTGAGGATGTTCATCATCGGCACCGGCAGCACCCGGGCGTTGGGACCGCCCAGGTACCGGTACAGAGGTTGTCCGGTGGACTGGGCGGCCGCTTTGGCGGTCGAAAGCGACACCGCCAGCATCGCATTGGCGCCCAGACGCGACTTGTTCGGGGTGCCGTCCAGCTCGATCATCGTGTGATCCAGGTCGAACTGCTCCAGAGCGTCCAGACCGATGACGGATTCGGCAATCTCCCCGTTGACGTTCTGCACGGCGGTGAGCACCCCCTTGCCGCCGTATCGGGATTTGTCGCCGTCTCGCAATTCACAGGCTTCATGCTGGCCGGTGGACGCGCCGGAGGGAACGGCCGCCTCACCGTGACTGCCGTCTTCCAGCACTGTGATCGCGGCGAGGGTGGGATTGCCGCGTGAATCCAGAATTTCCCAGGCTTCCACATGAACAATCGTCGTGGACATCGCGTCTCTCCAGCTCTGCTGGCCTGCGGGCCGGCGGTCTACTGTCTCCAAACGTCGGTTCGCGGGTCGGTAACACTTAACCTCCGCGCAGATGCGGCCCATGATAGAATAGGCAGGAATCGCGTCAAGGAACCTTTGGGGCGCACCCGATGTGCATTTCTGTCCGGTCGGTCTTTGTCGCAGGATTGCGCTGAAAACAGAACCGGCCAATGCGGATGGCAATTGGTTTGATCCGAGCTTATGATACACCACAGGCCGGAAGCAGCCGTGCCTGGAGAGCTGTATGGTGCCGGACGCTGAGACGATGGATGCCCTCCGAGGGATGCCGGCGGTGGCAGGCGGGCAAGGCCGCCCAATAGAGGGGGCGCCACGGTGGAAAGCGGCATGCTCCAGCAGATCCGGTCGGGCCCGGTGCGGGCCATGCGACCGATGGTCGGTACGACAGCCATTGACGGACAGATCGCCAGCCGGGACTGGTCGATTCTGGCGGATATCAGCCTTAAGATGGGGCTTTCCGCGGGGAAGCTCGGAACAGTCTTTGCGGTGGGGCTGGCCGTAGCGCCGCGGCTGCGCCGGGTACGGAAGCGCCCGGACGGGACGTAACCCGGGTCGGCGGATCGGTGCGTATCGAGGCGGAACCTCGAATCATGGCGTTGGCACGCGAAGGCATTCGAGTGATCGCGATAAGCACGGTCGTGCTGGGCGGCCTGGCTGCCGTGGCGGTGTGGTTCTGGCCCTGGGGGACCGTGGTTCCAGTAGCGCTGTGGGTGTTTGTGATCGCCTTCTTCCGCGACCCGAGGCGGGTGGCGTTCTTTGCGCGGGGAGAACTCTGCGCCCCGGCGGACGGCCGGGTGCGGGACATCACGCGGCTGGAGCATCACGCGACCATCGGCGGCCCGGCGGTGCGAATCGGCATCTTTCTGAGCATTTTTGACGTGCATGCCAATCGCGCTCCGTGTCGAGGCCGGGTGGTGTCGATCGAATACCAGAAGGGCTCGTTCCTGGATGCGCGGCATCCGGAAGCCGGCCTGCGAAACGAAACGAACACCCTGGTCCTGGATCCCGACCCGCCGGTGGCGGGGCCGATCGTGGTGCGGCAGATTGCCGGCCGGATCGCCCGCCGGATCGTCTGCCACGCGCGGGAAGGGGACGACCTGATGCAGGGGGAACGGTTCGGCATGATCCGGTTCGGGTCGCGAACGGAATTGATCGTGCCGGATCGTCCGGAGACGGTCGTGAAGAGCTACGTGGGCCAGCCGGTGCGTGCGGGGATCACGGTGATTGCGGTACAGCGTTCCAATCTCAAGGCGGGAGTGCGGCATGTCCGTCATCGCGCGATTCAATCAACCGGATGATCCGCGTCCGCCGCGTCGGCGGCGCTTGCGGACGATCCAGACGCTGCCGACTCTGCTGACGCTCGGGAACCTGATCTGCGGAGTGGCCGCCGTTCACTTCTGCATGAGCGCCGTGCTGGACTCGGGGACGGGTCCGACCTTCCTGCGTCATGGCGGGGTGGGCAGCGAGATCGTCGAAAGCTTCCTCCGCACATTCGTCTCCCTCAGCGGACTGATGATCTTCGTCGGAATGTTCTTTGACGGCATGGATGGACGGGTGGCCCGCTATACGAACCGAACCAGCAACTTCGGCGGGCAGTTGGACTCGCTGGCGGACATGGTGACGTTCGGAGTGGCCCCGGCCGTGCTCATGATCACCGTACTGACCCGACTGCCCAAGGAATCGGAGCTAGTTCTGATGCCGGGCCGCGCCATCTGGGTGGTGGGCGCCGTCTACACCTGCTGCGCGGCCATGCGGCTGGCCCGCTTCAACGTCGAACACGCCGTGGAACCGTCCGACCACAAAACGTTCCGCGGACTGCCCAGCCCCGGAGCGGCCGCAACGGTGGCCTCGCTGGTGATCCTGCATCAGCAGCTCATGGTCCACAAGCTCAGCGGAGCAGCCGCGCTGGCGAACCTGTTGCCGTACATCGGACTGGCGTGCAGCTTTCTGATGGTGAGCAACATCTCCTACGTTCATATCGCCAACCGCTATCTCAAGGGCCGACGACCCTTCGAGCAGTTTGCCATGATCGTCGTGATACTGGGCGTGTTCCTGTCGCACCCGGCGCCGGTGCTGGCGCTGTTCGTGTGCGGGTATGCGGTCAGCGGACCGCTGGGAACGGGATGGGCCTGGCTGCGCGGGCGTTCGGCGTCGTCGCAACCCCGTCCAGAAGATGCGGCCAGCCCGCGGGAGGATTCGCGGAACTCCGCGTCGCTGTGAGCGACTGACTTCCCGGCGATGGCTGAATCGCGCGGAAACGAATCCGAAAACCAATCCGGAGAAACATGGCAACCTCAACTGCGCTTCGTGTTCGCTTTGCACCCTCGCCGACCGGCTACCTCCACGTGGGCGGCGCCCGGACGGCCCTGTTCAACTGGCTGCTGGCCCGGCAGTGCGGCGGAACGTTCATCCTGCGAATTGAGGATACGGACCGGTCGCGCCACGTCACGGGGGCGGAGCAGAAGATCCTCGATGACCTGCAATGGCTCGGC
Organism: Planctomycetota bacterium; assembly: GCA_052034525.1. Classification (GTDB taxonomy): domain Bacteria; phylum Planctomycetota; class Phycisphaerae; order UBA1845; family UBA1845; genus JAFGJQ01. The sequence goes on along the minus strand of JBPOIK010000175.1, from coordinate 30,164 downwards.
CTGCCCTGGGATGAAGGGCCACAGGTCGGCGGAGACTGCGGGCCGTACTTCCAGAGCCAGCGACTGGAAATCTACCGCCGGCACGTGCAACGCCTGCTCGAAGAAGGCAAAGCCTACTACGCCTGGGATACCCCCCAGGAGCTGGAACTCATGCGGACCGAGAGTCGAAAGGGGCAGGGATCGGCGAAGTACCGCCGGCCGGACCCGCTTCCGACGATAGCCCAGGGCCTGGCGGCCCAGCAGGAAGGGCGGGCGGTGGTGGTCCGGTTTGCCATGCCGGCAGGGGACATCGCCGTGCATGACCATATCCGCGGCGAAGTCCGTGTGCCGCAGGAGGAGCTCGAAGACTTCGTGCTTCTCAAAAGCGACGGGTGGCCGACGTACCATCTGGCCTGCGTCGTGGATGACGAACTGATGGGCGTTACGCTGGTCTGCCGCGGACAGGACCACCTGTCCAACACGCCCAAGCACGTGGCTCTTCAGCGGGCGTTCGGGTTCCGCACGCCGGAATACGCGCACCTGCCGCTCATCTTCAACATGTCCGGCGGCAAAATGGGCAAGCGCGACAAACACACGGCCGTGCACGAGGCGGTTACGCTGAAAATGCGCAATTCCGGCTGGACAATTCTCTCCGTCGCGGAACACGCCGGCGTGGACCCGGAGACGGCCGAACGCTGGATCGGAGATCGGAAGGCCGGCCGCAAGCCGGAATTCCAGGCGTTTGAGATGGGGGCCCTGCGCCAGCTGGCCGACGCCGCCGGCGTGGTACTGCCCGAGATAGACGTGCATGACTTCCGGGCGTCGGGATACCTGCCCGAAGGGCTGAGCAACTTCCTGAACCTGCTGGGCTGGTCGCCGGGCGACGATCGCGAGCAGATGACCCGCCAGGAGGCCGTGAACGCGTTCTCCATCGGGCGGATCATCAAATCCAACGCGAAGTTCGACCGGGAGAAGCTGCTCGCACTCAACACGCAGTGGGCCGCGACGGTGCCGGCCGAGCGACTGCTGGCGGCGTTCCGGGATTGGACGCAGGTCGGCGGGTCGGCCATGGCGGGCCTGGACGATGCGACGGCCGGACGGGTCCTGGAGTTGTGTCGCGGATTCCGAACATTCCGCGACGTGGAATCCAAGGCCGGCGCGCTGTTTGTGGCCGACGATCGGCTGGCACGGGATCCGGGCGCCGTCCGCAAAGTGCTGGAGAAGAACCAGGGCAAAGGATACGCCATGCTGGCGGCGGTGCTGCCTCTGCTGGAATCGGCGGACCCGTGGTCGGCCGCAGAGCTCGAGGCCCGCCTCACGCAGTTCTGCGGGCAGCAGGGGGCGAAGCTCGGGGACGTGGCGCAGCCGCTGCGGGTGGCCTTGATGGGCGGCACGGTCAGTCCGGCCATTTTCGAGACGCTGGAACTGGCGGGGCGGGTCCGCACGCTCGCCCGCGTGCGCCGGTGCCTGGAACGAGAAGGAGAATGACACGCTATGTCACTTCTGGTGACGGGAACGGTCGGTATCGACACGGTGATCACGCCGACAGGACGAGCGGACGACGTGCTGGGCGGCTCGGCGGCATATTTCGCGCTGGCGGCCGCGAAGTTCGCACCCGTACGGCTGGTGGCGGTGGTGGGCGAAGATTTTCCGGGGGCGTTCCGAAACCTCCTCAATTCGCCGCCAATCGACTCGACGGGGCTGGAAGCGCGCCGCGGCAGCCAGACATTCCGCTGGACGGGAAAATACCTGGGTGACATGAACGAGCGGGAGTCGTTGCGGACGGACCTCAACGTCGTCGCGGAAACCCCGCCGGCCATTCCCCCCGCGTTCCTGGACAGCAACGTGGTTTTTCTGGCCAACACGCATCCGACCCTGCAGCGAAACATGCGGCAACAGATGCCCGCCGCCGAACTGGTCGTGTGCGACACGATGGATCTGTGGATCAACAGCGAGCAAGAGGCCCTGCTGCAAACCCTGGCGGCGGTGCACGGCGTGGTCATCAACGACAGCGAAGCCGTCCAGCTCACCGGCACAACGAACGTCATCTCCGCCGGCCGGGCCGTGCTGGCGATGGGGCCGCGCTTCGTGGTGGTCAAGAAAGGGGCGCATGGAGCGCTGCTGGCGACCGCGGACGGCGTGACGGCCATACCGGCCTATCCTTCCGAGCGGGTCGTAGACCCCACCGGCGCGGGCGATAGCTTCGCCGGCGGAATGCTGGGCTACCTGGCGGCCGAAGGCCGGTTTGACTATGCCACGCTGCGCCGCGCGCTGATTCGCGGAACGGTGACCGCATCGTTCACCATCGAGGATTTCTCCGTCAAGCGGCTGGAGGCGCTGTCGCAGACCGAGTTGCAGCAGCGCATCAGCGAATTCACGGAAATGCTCGCGATCAAGTGATCGTCTGCACTGCCGCCATCTCCCCAAGATTCCGCTGCGTCGGACCCCTGTTACGACTCTGGAGGAGTCGCGGGATGTGGTCACCGGTGAAGCTCCGATGACAATCGGGACGAGAGTGGTGGTTCGAGAAGCGCCTCTCCCTCCTTCACGGCCTCCGCTGGGAGGCAGGCCACTGTGAGAGCAGATTCGCCAGTCACGTCGCGGAGTCGGGGCTCGGTGTCTCCGGCGGCGCTACCGCATCCGCCAGAGTCACCTGGTCGAGCGCATCGCGGGCTTGGCTCCACGCCCGGACAGCGGCGGCATCCAGTGGAACGGAGGGCTCGTGGGTTCCCTGCGCATCCAGGCCGAGCACCTGTGTGAGCGTGGTGCGATCCGCCGGGCGCACGGGGCTGTAGGCGTCGGCCCGCCCTCTGGACTTCACGCGGCAGAGCACATCCCGAGCCACCAGCCGGTCGAGCAGCCGCTGCGCACGCTCCTTGCTGAGGCCCAGCGCCGCCGCCGCCGTCTCGACGTCCACCGGACCGTGGCCGTTCTCGTACGGGCCGGCGACGGCCACCGCGGCGGCCAGTAAATCGGCCGGGCGGACGGGCCGCCGTCGCCGTTCCTCCATCGTCCGCATGACGCCGAGGTTGGAGGCGGTGTGCGCAAGCTGAGCGCCGAACAGAAAGACCCACCACGAAAGATTCAGCCAGATCAGGAACAGAGGCAGCAACCCCAGTGCCCCGTAGAGGTTTCCGGTGCGAACGAACCGCGTGAGGTACAGCCCGAAACCCCACTTGGCGATCAGCCAGACGGGAACCGCAATCACGGCACCCGCCAGGGCCGCCCGGTAGGAAACACGCGTGGTCGGAAGCAATGCGTAGACGGCCGCCACCACCAGAATGCCCACCAGGATAGGTCCGACCCAGCCCGCCGCCCCCAGCAGCCAGGCGAGCACCGTCTGCTGCTCCAACACACGGGTCACCTGTCCGCCGGCATACATGGCGCTCACAGACACCAGAGGCACCAGTGTCAGCAGAGCCCAATAGAGAAGCAGGCGGCGGCCCAGCGGCCGGGATCGCGGGGCTTCAAAGATGCGATTCAACGACCGCTCCACCGTCGTGATCAGCGTCAGAGCGGTCCAGATCAGCAGCACCGTGCCGACCGGGCCGATCCGGCGGACGGTGAGCTTGGACTCGACGTTGGCCGCAAGCCGTTCGATCTCATCGGCCACGTTGAGGGTCTTAGGCTCCTGCCCGGATGACCCCTCCGGATCGGCCTGCTCGATGATGTTGATCTGCGCGATACCCGTGCGCTCAAACAGGCGACGCATGCTTTGGCGGCTGTCCTCGAGCACACCCATGGACTTGAGAACCAGCGTCGCCAGGACGAGCACGGGGATCATGGCGAAGAGTGTACGAAAGGAAAGGGCCGCGCTCATGGCCCCGACGTTGTTCTGCCAGAGGCGACGCGCGCAGAACCGCCACAGCGTGATCTGAAAGCGCAGGAACCCGGCCCAGCGACCCAGCTCGTCGCCAGGCGCGGAGCGAACACGCTCGATATACCGCTGAATGCGTCCGGCCGCGGAACGGCTCATCCGGGCTCTCGCGCTCCGTCGCCGCGCGGGACGGCGACGGCGTGGTTATTTGTTCTTCTTGTCCTTATCGCCTCCGAGCAGGCCGCCCAGCCCTTCGGTGACCTTCTTGCCGGCGTCTTCGGCGCCTTTGCGAAGCTCGTCGCCGGTCCTGGCGATATCTTCGGCCGCCTTGGCGCCGGCCTCGCCGAGCTTGCGGGTCGCTTCATCCACCTGGGCCTTCACATCGCCCACGACCATCTGGGCCGTCTTGCCCAGATCCGTCAGTTGGGCCAGCCCCTGCGTCAGATCGGTGGTCAGATCAGCCGGCAGAATGTCGCCAGCTTTCTGCAACACCGATTGCAGAATAGCTTTGAGAATGACGCTCGACAGCTCCGCCAGAATAACGCCCTTGTTTGAATCGGATCCGATGTTTCGCAAGTCAATCCGGTCAATGGTCACCGGAAGCCGGGTGAGCGATCCGCCGACAGGCAGCAGCTCCACGTCCACCTGGACGTCGCGGATGGCGATCCTCTCGAACACAAAACCCTTGCCATCCGGCTTCTCCGCAGCCGGCTTCTCTTCGCCGGACTCAAACTTCTTCAGGTTATCGAGAATGGCCTGGTAGTTGGCCTTGCCCCCGCGCTTCTCCAGGCTCATGCGGATGCCGTTCAAGGTGAGCTCCGGCACCTGCACCCGGTCGGACCTCAGGCTTCCCAGAGAGACGGCCACGCTCCCCTCGCCCAGCTTCAGAAAATGGGGCGAGCCGTAGCCGGCGGGGTTGGCCACGTTCAGGCCGGCCATGCCCACGCTGCCCGAAAGAATGCCCACGTTCATGCTGTCAAGACTCGTATTCACGCCCAGCGCGAACGTGGCCCCCTGCTCCACCGCGACTTTCGCGATGTGGTCGATCCAGTAGAACACCCCCGCAACCCCGACCAGCACCACAACGACGGCCACCCCGACCACAGTCTTCACTTTCACCACAGGTCTCCTTTGTTTTGCCTCAACGGCCCGCCGCCCCCCTGCGCCGGGCACCCCCGAATGGTTCCCCACGCGGAGCATTCTCCGCCCGAAGCCGCCGAAACACAAGCCCGCGGCGCCGGGACCGTACCAGATGTGCGTGTCTGTCGTGCTGTGCCGAAAGCGACACCCGACCCGCGGCCTGCCGCCTCTCGCACGCACAAGCGCTTGATCGATTTGCTCTCACTCGGGCGCGGGGAAGGGAGTGTGGCCCTCGGCCAACTCACGCAGGCGGGCAAGGCACGCGTGCCGACCATCCGGCGGCGCACAGAACCGCGCGACGCCCAGGTCGAGAGCCGCTGCGCGATGCGTCTCGTGCAGAGCCAGCAGGAATTTCGACACCGTCGCCGACAGCTCCGGGTCCGTCTCCTTGCCGGCCACGAACGGGCCGTCATCCACGGTATGTACCGGCATGGGTTCCGTGCGGCCCAGGATGCGGAACTGATCCTTGCTGAAACGCGGCAGCGGTAGAAGCCGACCACCCGTCTCCGCGTACCCCATGTATTCCGCCTCCTCAATCACGCCGGCGGCCGTCGCCAGATGGCCCAGGTTCAGTCCGTAGATGACTTCCTTGGCCGCCTCTTCCGAGCTGACGTGGTATTGCAGGCTGCCGGGCAGCGGAAGGAGTTCTTTGGCCAGGTCGGCCTCGGAAACGCCCGCCTTCAAGAGCGCCTCGCGTGCCGCAACATCCAGCACGGCGTCCCCCTTCGGACCGAACGCAAAACGCCGCTGCTTCAGATCGCCGATGTTCTGCACGGAGGAACCGGCGGCCGTGACGATCAGACCCCGGCGGACGCCTCCCTCCGATAGCGCCAGCACCGGACCCAATTCGCCGTCCTTGAGCATCTCGAGGTAATCAACGGCCGGCAGCCACCCGAAATCGAGCCGCCCGGAGCGAAGATGCGCCGCGATCTGAAACGGCTCCATCGGCTCCACCGCCACGGGTCGATTCAGCTTTCGCGAAAGCTGGTTCTCCAGCTCGTGCCAGGGCGGATGCTTCAACTGAAGCCATCGCATCGGGTTCAACACCGAGTCCGACGACTCCGCGGGAACCGCAATGCCAATCCGAACCGGGTCACCGAAAAGAAACAGCGGCTTGGCCGCAAACGGCATCGAGATGGTTTCTGAGAAGGTGGTTTCCGTGCAGCCGACGATCCAGGAAACTCCGGTCAGGCCCAGAATCGCCGCGATCCATCGCGCCATTGTGAAACTCCATTGCCCGTCACAGGCCCGACCGTCAACCGTGCGAACCGCCATCGACTGAGTTTGGAAGTGTAGCTTTGCAGGTCGCTACCCGCAATCCGACGGGCCGACCGCGCCGACCCGCCCGCCTCAGACGCGTGACGAATCAGAAGTTTTCCACGTAGAACGGGCCACCAATCTTTTCGTGTACCTCGATATTGTTCCGAACGACCAGCGACTGCCGCCAGATACGAATCGTACCTTTGCCCCCGGCATCATCCCAGGAATCCGGCTCGATCGTGTTCTTGATAAGCTCCACGAGCTTATCGAGGTTCTCTTCGACGCCTCCGTCATGTCCGGCTCCCTGGCCGGCGCCCGCTCCGCCCTGACCCCCCAGACCGCCTCCGCCAAAACCACCTCCGCCAAAATCACCCCCACCGAAACCGCCTCCGCCCAGCCCCCCGCCGGGACCGCCACCGAGCCCGCCGCCACCCAAGCCGCCTCCGCCCAGCCCGCCGCCCAAACCGCCGCCACCGAAGCCGCCCCCGCCCAGACCGCCCCCCACAGGACCGATGTTCGGAGTCGGATAATCCGGCACAGGGAACACCAGGTCCGCCACCTCGTATATGCGCACGTACATCTTTCGGTTGAATGCCTCACGTGTGGATATCTTCAGCGTGTTGTCCTGGCCCCGCCAACGCAGAGTGTCGCCGTCCCCCGATTGCTCCAGGACCGTCGTCAGAATCGACGCCACCGTGGCGTCACGCATCCGCAGCGTTACCGGTGTGTCGCGGTCAATTCCCACCATCTCCAGCTCGCGCCACGACACCACCACGTTCACGGGCGCCAGGCTCTCCAGCCACTCGATCACATCGCCGAAGGTCCGGTCTTCCCAGTCGATCGCATCCACGCGTGTCTTGAGAAGCCGGACGACCGGAGGTTCCACGCGCGCTTTCGAACCCGCTTTGGTGCGCTTGGGCGCAGACGACGGGGGCGAAACCTCGTTCTTCACGCCCCTGCCGGACGTCGTCTGAGCATCAGCCAGCGAGGTCAAACAGAACAACATGGCCGAAACGGCTGCCGCGAATCGAAGCATGATCATGACCTCCTTCTGTCATTTGGGGCAAGAGCCAGGGGCGGGCTGGGGGTGCCAATCCGGGATACTGCTGTACCGCCCCATGTACTATTATCGTACACCTCGACCAACAGCGGATTCAACCGTGTGCAGAACCAGCCGACTGGAATCGCCCGTTTCATCCGCCAGTCTGAGACGAATGGGTTGGTGGTCTACGATTCGACCTGCGGATTCAATAGCAATGATAACCATCGTAAATTAATATAGTTGCGACCATTTTCCGCTTTCGCCCGGTCCCGGTGATCCCTGCCGTACGGCCGCCAATGTCCGGAAATAACTTGACACACTGTCTGAAAAAACGGAGAATCGCGGCTGCTTTGTCGGCTGTCCCGGTGTCTGTTCAGGCAGGCCGGGCGCGCCTGCGGAGACGGCAACCTTGGCAGTGGTGCTGGAACTCGCCGAGGTGATCGTATCGCTGCTTGTGTTCCCGCAGGAAAACGCGAGCTGCCGCATGCACAGCCGTACACTGCATACGAAAAAGCCCACTCACCAATCCATCCCCCATGGGTTGGTTCCCCCCAAGGCCCGGTTCACCCCGCCGGGCCTACTTTTTCTCTGGATTGGTACCGGCCATTCAGGAGGAATCTGAATCCACCTACACTTTATTCGTGGGGACGAGAACACAGCTATTCACAGACTCGCCTGCGTTCGCTGCGCAGCGCACCAGACTTGAAATAGCACCTGTGCAGTGCTATATATGGTGGCGAGTCGTCACAACGGCACACGAATGTTCACGTTGACGCGAAAGACCGAATATGCGCTGATCGCCTTGGCACATTTGGCGGCGGAGGCGGATCGCTTGGCCAGTGCGCGGGAAATTGCGGAAGAATACCGCGTTCCGCTGCCTGTGCTGACCAACGTGCTCAAAACGCTCAACCGATGCGGAATTGTGGGAAGCGAGCGCGGCGCCAAAGGCGGTTACCGGCTGGCGCAGGATCCGCATCAGATTTCGCTGGCGCAACTGATTTGCGCGGTGGAAGGGCCGGCACGGCTGGTGCGATGCACCGGAGGCCACAGCAGTCCGCCCCGTCGAACGTGCGAGCTGGTTTCGACGTGCCCGGTCCGCCCGGCCGTACTGAAGGTCCATCAGCGGATGCAACGGTTTCTGGAAAGTGTTACTCTTGGCGAAATCGTGGCGGAAGGGCCGAGCCAGACCACGCCACAAGCGGCGCCTTAGGAGTTCAGTCATGGCTCGGATTTATCTGGACAACAACGCGACCACCCCCTTGGATCCTCGCGTGCTCGAGGCGATGATGCCGTACCTGACGGATCGGTTCGGCAACGCCGCGAGCCGAAGCCATGCGTTCGGCTGGGAGGCGGAGGAGGCGGTCGAGACGGCGCGCGAGCAGGTGGCCGGCCTGATCGCTGCGGAATCCCCCAAGGAGATTGTCTGGACCAGCGGGGCGACGGAGAGCAACAACATCGTTCTGAAGGGCGTCACCAGCATGTACGCCGAGCAGGGCCGTCACGTCATCACGCAACGGACGGAGCACAAGGCCGTGCTGGACCCCTGCCAGTACCTGGAAACGCAGGGATTTTCCGTAACCTGCCTGGACGTGGATTCGGGAGGGCGCATTCGGCTCGACGAACTGGAGTCAGCCATTCGGAAGGACACGATCCTCGTCTCCATCATGTTCGCGAACAACGAGATCGGCGTCATTCAGCCCATCCCGGAGATCGGTCGGCTCTGCAAAGCGCGTGGCGTGCTTTTCCACACGGATGCCACGCAGGCCTTCGGCAAAGTGCCGATCAACGTGCAATCGATGGGCATCGACCTTCTGAGCTGCTCGGGCCACAAGATCTACGGCCCCAAGGGCGTCGGGGCGTTGTATGTTCGCCGGCGGGCCCCCCGGATCCGCTGCCGGCCGCTTTTTCACGGAGGCGGGCACGAGCGAGGCTTCCGGTCCGGCACCCTGAACGTGCCGGGCATTGTCGGACTGGGGCAGGCGGCCGCGCTGGCCGGCGCGGAGATGTCGGCCGACGCCGCGCGCCTGGAGGCCCTGCGTAATCGCCTGTGGGAGGGGCTGTGCGAACGCATTGATTTCTGCACCCGCAACGGCGATCCGCGGCACTGCCTCCCGAATACGTTGAATCTGAGCGTGCATTATGTGGAAGGCGAAGGTCTGATGATGGCCTGCAAAGACCTGGCGTTTTCCAGCGGCAGCGCCTGTACGAGCGCCTCTCTGGAGCCAAGCCACGTGCTCAAGGCCCTGGGCATCGCAGACGACGTGGCCCCGAGCTCGATCCGGCTTTCCCTGGGTCGATTCAATACGGCCGACGAAGTGGAGACGGCCATCGACCAGATTGCCCGGGCGGCGGAGCGCCTGCGGGCCATGAGCCCCACCTATGAAACAGCGATGCAGGTCGCAAGCGTGCAGCGAAAAACGGGATGAATCCGACGGTCGGCGTCAGTCAGAGCCGACCTCCCTGACACGGAGCGAAACACGCGATGGCATACAGCGAGAAGGTCTTGCAGCACTTTGAACACCCGCAGAACGTCGGGACCCTGAACACCGACGATCCGCATGTCGGCACGGGTATAGTGGGTTCGCCGGCGTGCGGAGACATGCTGAGACTGCAGATCCGGGTCGGGGACGACGGTCGGATTGTCGAGGCGAAATTCAAAACCTTCGGATGCGGCAGCGCCATCGCAAGCAGTTCGGTCGCCACGGAGTGGCTCAAAGGCCGAACCGTGGAAGAAGCCCTGGCCCTGAAAAACACGGACATCGTGGAAGAGCTGCAATTGCCGCTGGTGAAGATCCACTGCAGCGTGCTGGCCGAAGAGGCGATCCGGGCGGCGGTCGCGGACCTAAGGTCGAAGCAGACCAACAGCGGCGGTTGAATCTCTAAGATGACGGTCCGACCGGTGACCGACCGGATGACAGCCGTTCCTCCGGAAAAAGGCCGATCGCACCCCCTGCGGGCCGGCCAACGAAGGCTCTGAAATGCAACCCTCCTCTGACAATTCAGGTGACAGACCGGCCTCCCGGACCTTCACCGTCCGGTTCGAGCCGGCAGGGGTGACGGTGACCGTGGAGCCTGGGCGCGTTCCGTCCGGGCGAACGGGTCTTCCAGGAAGCCTGTTGGACCTGGCGCTGGCACACGGCGTGGAAATTGACCATGCCTGCGGCGGTGTGTGCGCCTGCTGCACCTGCCACGTCATCGTGCGAGAGGGTTTCGGGGCCCTCAGCCCGGCCACGGAACAGGAAGAGGACATGCTGGACCATGCGCCGGGACTCACCACGCGCAGCCGGCTGGCCTGCCAGGCCGTTCCGGACGCAACGGGCGATCTGGTGGTGGAGGTGCCGGCATGGAACCGCAATCTGGTGAAAGAGTCTGACACTCACACGGGAACCTCAGGCGGGGGGGACGCGGCGAAGTTTCGACTGCGCTGGGTCGACTCCGGTCCGATCGGTCGACTGTTGCTGGCGGCGCGGCCGGAGGTTCATCCGTTGTCGGTTGGGTTTGCGGACCTGCGCGCCTGGGTGTGCGGCTTGCCCGGCTTCGACGACTCTCCAGACGCCTCGAATGAGGCGCGCCTGGAAGCCATCCAGATGGCATGGCTGCAAGCATACGAAGCACGGAACAGGTAACGCATGGAATGGCACAGCAATCGCGCACGCCGTCGGCGGGCGCGAGCCGCTCAGTCATTCGATTGATGATGGGCTTCGATCTCGGCGATGCGGCGGAGGATGGGGCCCTGCCGGATGGACAGTTCGTGTTGCACCTGCTGTACCGTCATCTCGCGTGAGCCGACCAGGATGGCCACCCGGTTTGCCGCGTCCGCAAGCTTGCGAAGCTGTTCCGTGAGCTCCGGAATCGGGGGCTCGGTGCGCAGTCGCCAGCGTCCGGCCCCCCGCACAAAGGCTGCTTCCTCCAGGGGGATACGGCCCGCCACGGAATACGTGACCCACGCATGGTCTCCGTCGATCCGCTCGTCAAAGAGCTCCACGTCGGGCGAAAAAAGACCCGCCAGGTTCGCCAGGTTATCGGCACTGACGAGGCTGGCCGTCCCCGGCCCGATCCGCTCCTGAATCAACTGGTTGAGGTCACGATACGCCATGGTCAGCCGATCCACCGCGGCCAACTGGGCCAGAACCTCCTCCCGCTGATCAGGCTCGATGAAGCCGGCCAGCGTATCCACCGCCGAGCGGTCGTACAGTTCACGCATGTATCGGGCGGTCTGGATGGGAGTCACGATTTGATCGGAGCGGGTCGCGGAGGCGACCTCCGGGGCGGTGGACGCTTCGGCGGAGGCGGGGCCGGGCTTGCGGTCGCACCCGGCCGCCAGCCAGGCGGTCGCCACCAGAACCCCGGCGAGGACAACGGGCCGACGCCGCCGGCCAGGCCCGCCGGACCTACGACTTGCGGGGCGGGACCTTGAGGCCGCGCGGCTGACTGCGAACCACCCGGCCATCCACTCCGGTGAACTCGACGACGACTTCCACCTTGTATCCGAGTACATCCGCGTTCCCCCAGAAGAAGGAAGGGGCGTACCCCCACCCGAGCGCCGTTCGCCGGGTGGAGTATGTCAGCGTGTGTGCCGGGACCGGCCTGGACTCGTACACCAGGTCGCGTTTCACGATGCCCTGGTCGGTCGGCTCCAGGCGATACATCTTAACCTGGATGGTGCCTTCGGGGTGAATCCCTTTTTCGGTTCGCGCGGAGACCAGGTACAGGGTGAAGGTGAACCCCTCCGGATTGGGGTCCCCCTCGGGATCGAAACTCCGGAAACACGCCGGCTCCGGCCGGAAAAGACAGATCACCTTCATCACGGGGTCGGCGGAATAACCGGGCAGACGGCGAGCCGCGCTCGAATCCGGACCGGGTAAGTCCGGGCGGCCCGGTTCCACGCAACCCGCCGAGGCGGCGATCAGCAGCAGTGCGGCCCAGCGTCCGGCCCCGGCAATCGCGGCCAGTGAATTGAATGGCGGGTTACGCATGGCTCGATTGTCCCGTGGCCTCGGGTCCGCGGGACGGCGCCCACGGCCCACACGTACGCCGGCCACGCCCCCGGCGTTACGAACTCTCATGGCTCACCAGCACCGGGCCATAGACCCTTTTCTCATCGACGGCGTCCTGGCTGATCTGGGTCGGCTGGGGCACGCCAGGGCCGTAGACGTCCGGATTGGGGCCGTAGAGGTCCCGGTCCTTCAGGGGTGTCGCAGGCGGCTCCTTCCGCCCGGGTGGCGTCGGCTGGCCCTGCGCGTCTACAGGCTGCAGACCGACATCTTCCTCCGGCAGAATCCGCAGGCCTTCCATGAGCGGATTCCGCTTGACGCGCTCCGGAATAATGCCGGACTGGTCGCGCATTTTCGTCGAGATGGCGTACGCGTCATCCTCGGTACGACAGACGTTCACGGTGAGCACGATCAGCAGTTCCGTGCGCCGCGAGTCCACCGTCGTGGCCCGGAACAACGCGCCCAGCAGCGGAATATCCCCCAGGATGGGGACTTTGGTTTCCGACTGGGATTCGCTGGTCTGGATCAGCCCGCCGATGACCACCGTCTCCCCGTCCTTCACCGTGACGATCGTCTCCGCCTTGCGCTTCGTGATGATGGGCGCGGTGAAGCCCTCCGAAATCTGCACGGTCGAGGGACTGAGCTGGGATATTTCCGGCGAGACCTCCAGGTTCACGTAGCCGTCCGGATTGATGTGCGGAGTCACGGTCAGGATAATGCCGGTGTCCTGATACGTCACCGACGAGGAAATCTGACCCGAATCGGACGTGGACGTGCCCTGGACGATCGGCACCTGGTCGCCGATCTGGATGTTCGCCGGCGAGTTGTTCGCCACGAAGATGGTCGGGCGGGAGAGAATCTCGACGATGCCGTCGGACTGCAGCGCCTTGAACAGGAAGTTGAAGTCTTCGCCGGTGATGGAGAAGCTGAATCCGCCCAGCGAACCGGCCACGGAGGCCGCGCCCAGGTCTGTGCCGCCCACCGTGTCGTGTCCGTGCCCCTGCACGGTGTCATTCGGGCCGACCACCGCATTCTCCGTGAAGCGCAGATTCTGGGCCGCAAACTCGAACCCCACGCCTACGGTGTCCGTCAGCGTCACCTCCGCCACCAGGACCTGGATCATCACCTGCGGCGGCGGCCGGTCAATCTGTGAAATCATGCTCATATAGTGCGAGTAGAACCGCGGGCTGACGCCCAGCAGCACGCTGTTGCTGCCCTCGTCGGAGATGGCCGTCACATGCCGCTCGGCCCGTTTCTGGGCGGCGGTCTCGCTGTCCACGTCCTGGAGACGCTGGGTCTCCTGATCCGCGAAAGAGGTCAAAGCCGCGGCGATGGAATCCGAGGTGATGTACCTGGCCTCGTAGATTTCCAGCACGCGCTCATCCACGTCCGGCGCATCCAGCATGCGCACCAACTGATCCACCATCCGCAGGTCAATCTCGGTGCCGGCGGCCAGCACGGTGTTGGTCCGACGGTCGGAGGAGAACCTCATGGGAATTCGGGTGCCCAGCCCGACCTTGCCTTCGGCCACCAGGGTCTGAAGGTTGCCCATGGTCAACTGCGTGTCGATATCGCTGGTCCCCCTTCCGCCGGACTCCTCGAACAGATCCTCCAGCTTGGAAACCACCTCCTCCGCGTCCGCGTTGACCAGGGGGAACAGACGGATCTCCGCCAGCACGGGCGGCATACGATCGAACGTCGAGATCAGACTCTCCAGCATCTCCATGCTGCCGGCCGGGGCCAAGACCATCAGGGAATTCGTCTTCTGGTCGGCCTTGATGGTGATGTCCTGCCGCACCAGGCTGCGGACCTCTTTGCGGCCGTCGGGCAACGTGGCCTCGAACTTGATGATGGCCGCCTGCTCTTCGCGGGAGCCTCCGCCGCCCGGGGTGATCATCGTTTCATCCAGCACCTTGGCGAAATCTTCGGCCAAAGCGCGCTGCAGCCGGATGACTTTCACCATCATCTCCGGGCCCGGCTGGGTCGTGTCGAGCTTGTGAATGATCTCGGCGATGTTGGCCATCTCCGACGGCGCGGCCCAGACAACCAGCGCGTTCGTCCGAACGTCCGGTTCAATCGCCAGCACGTCCGCCCGATCGGTGCCGCCCCGGGTGCCGGCTTGAGACTTGAACAGCGATTCCAGGCGATCCGCCAGGGCCTCGGCCTTGGCCGCCCGGAGCGGAAAGATCTCCACCTGCCGGGCGATTTCCGAGGGCTTATCGAGCAGCCGGAGCAGGCCGTCGATCAGCGCATGGTCTTCGCGGGCCGCGGTGCAGATCAGCGTGTTGGTCGCCTCTTCCGCCTGGATGAAAATGGGGGAGCGCTTCTCGTCGCGTCCCTCGTCGCGCTTGTCGAACATCTCCTGCATCATCGGGGCCAGCCGGGCCGCCGAGGCGTCCACGAGGGGGTAGACCTCGAAGGTGGCGGATGGTGGGCCCGCCTCCACGTCCACGATGGCCAGCAGATTGGCGCACCGCTTCAGCGCGTCCCGGGTGCCCGTCACAATCAGAATGTTGTTCCGGGAATCGGAGATGATGGTCGGCTCCGGAAATAGATCCGGCTCGCTGGCGCTGGACCGGATACCTTTGAACATTTTCTCCATGGTGTCGGCCAGCTTGATGGCATCCGCGAATTTTAGCGTGAAGATTTCCGTCTTGCTGTCGACGTTCAGCGGCTCTTCCACATCCATCTGGTCGATGAGCTGCTCGATAATGGCCAGGTTCGGCTTGGACGCGCTGACAACGATGGCGTTGGACCGCGGGTCGTCAACCAGGGCTACCTCCTGGCGGGCCTCGATCAGGCTGCTCTTCAGACCCTTCTGCGGGTGGTACAGCCCCTGCCGGAACAGGTCCGTGATCTTCTCGCCCACATCCTTGGCCACCGCGTTCTTCAGCGTGAAAACGCGAATCACGCCCTCCAGGCTCGGCTCCACGTCAATCGCCTGAATGATGCGCACCATCTCGTCGTAATTCGCCTTGCTCGAGGCCACCAGAATGATGTTCGTCGAGGCATCCGTCGCCACGGCCACGCGATCCGTCGGGTCTTCCTCCTGCCCTTTGACCAGCCGCTGCTGGAGCCGCTCCTTGAACAGATCCTGCAGCATGTCCGACACCTCGCCGGCGTCATTGTGCTGAATCTGGATCAGCCGGATCTCCGCGATGGGGGCCAGTGGCTGGGCCTCCAGCCGGTCCACCAGGCTCTTGATCGCCTCGAAGTCGTCCGGCGACGACGCGATGACCAGCGAGTTGCTCCGCTGGTCGGCCACCACGATGGGCAGGTCTTCCGGCAGCTCGGCCTCTTTCCGCATGTCGGCTTTACGCTTCCAGAGGTCCTCGATCTTGGAGGCCAGATCGGCGGCGGAGGTGTTCTTGCACGTGATGAGGCGGATGTGCTCGAACAGCTCTTCGGCCGGAGTGTCGAGCTGCTCCACGATCCGCCGCAGTTCCGCATAGTTCTCCGCCGAAGCGGAAACGACCAGCGAGTTCGTCCGCTCGTCGTTCGTCACGAACACCCGCTCCCGCTCGATGGCCGACTTGCCGGCATCCCGTTTCTCGAGCGACTGCAGTCGGGCCGTGAACAGTTCGTCGATCACTTTGGCCAGCCGACTGGCCGAACTGTGCTCCAGCGGGACGATCCGGAGCGGGAACTTGATCTCGCTGCCCTCCTGATCCAGCTCGGCGATGACGCGGGCGGCCAGGGCCACCTGCCCGGGCCGGCCGGTCACGATCAGCGTGTTCATCCGCTGGTCGGCGCTGATGGCGATGTTGTAGACCAGCGACTCGCCGACGACCCCTTCGGGCACGCCGCGCCGGTCCGCCGAACCCTTGGCGGCCTCGGGCAGGTCCTTGCCCTGCTTGAACAGTTCCTCCAGCAGCTTCCTGACCGTATCCGCGTCGGCATACTTGAGATTGAAGATCTGCAGGCCCATCTCCGCGGCCAGCGGCACGCCGTCCAGCACTTCGACGAGAGCGGCCAGCGGCTCGATGTTCTCCTCCGCCGTGGCCACGATCAGCGACTGCGTTCCGTCATCCGGAATGATCTTGATCGGCTTCTGCAGGTCGACCGGCGGCAGCTCCTCGCGGGAGCCGTCCGTCCGCTGTTTGAGCATCTGCAGTCGGCGGATGGTTTCCGCGGCCGCGTCCTTGCCCGTGTCCACGGCCAGCAGCTCCTTGAGCGTGTCGGCCATGTCCTTGGCCTTGTTGTTGAGCAGGGGGAACAGGACCAGCTTGATCTGGCCGAAGCCCTCGCGCGGCTCCGCGTCGATCTCGCTGATGATGGCCTGAATCTTGTCGCGCTCGCTCGCCGGGCCGAGAATCGTGATCTTGCCCGTGTCGTCGAACGCCTGCACGTCGAACTCCACGCCCACTTCCTCCGCCCCCACACGCTTGCGCAGCTTGTTGAGGATGTCCGACAGTTGCTCGGCCACCTGGCTGGGCTTGCGGTACTTGATGTCAAACGTCATCAGCTCGACTTTGGGCAGCCGCGGGGGAACCGCATCGATGGCCTCGATGATCTTGATCGTCTGCTCCATCCGCTGAGACGGCGCCGCGACGAGGATGATGTTCGCGGAAAGCGCGGATACGGAAACCTTCTCTTCCGGCCGTTGCTCGCCGGTCTTCTTGTGCAGATCATCCAGGACTTTCTGCACGCCCTGGGCCACTTCCGTGGCCTTCGTGTTCATGAGCGTGATGATCTGCAGGTCTCGCGAGGGGATCTCCTCGTCCATCTGCTCGATCAGAGCCTGAAGGATGGCCACGTCATCCGGATGCCCCAGAATCAGCAGACCCGTGCCGACGGATTCGATCGTGATGTCACCGCCCGTAAGCTGGATCTGGCCGAAGCTGATGGTGCCACGCGGCGTGGTTGGTGTGGTGGATGTGCTGCCGAGCGAAACCCGCGCCGGCGGGGTCGGCTCCTCGGCGGCCAGCGGTTCCGCCGGCTCCGCGCTGCGCGGCGCCCGATCGACCGGCTTATCATCCGGTTCGGGCGCTTGCCCCTCTGCGGCGGGCGCATCGTCCGCCGGCCTGGCTTCGGGGCGCGAACGGGCGGACTTCCTGGACGCCGGCGCGGAAGCCGGGGACTCCTCCGGGGCGGGCGCGCTGTCGGCCAGCCGGCCGGAAGACTCCAGGCCGGCCAGCGCGGCGCGAACCTGCTGCTCGAATTGATCCGCCTGTGCATCCAGGCCGTCGGACGACTTCGATTCGGCCGGTGCCGGTTCAGCCGTCTGTGCCGCCTGCCGCGCCAGGGCCTCGAGCATTTTCTGCTCCAGAATCTGCTCGGCGGTCCACCCGTCGGTCGGGTCCGGCGCCGGCGGATCAGCGTTGGCCCACAGGCCCGCCAGCATCAGTACGCTCGTCAATCCCCACAGGACGCGTTTCATCACGGTATCAATCCTTCCTTGCCGGAGGGCCGACGCAACACCCGACCGGCCGCCTCGTCCTTTGTGTCGCTTTCCCAACTCCTTGTACGACCGGCTTCCCAGCCGGTTGGGGCGATCTGCCTAATACTGCAATCGGTCCACGATCGCCAGATCCATCACCGCTTACCGAGCCCATCCGCGGGCTCGCCGGTGGGAACTACCGCCGGCGCGGACGTGTGCCGCCGCGGGCGCCGCTGCCGGACGCATTGTTCTCTATCACTCCGTCAATAACTCCCTTCACCTCGTCCGGGCTCATGTTTTTCGGACGGATGATAACGGCCGTTTTGCCACCCACCGGCCCCTGCTTCTCCAGGGTCCGGATGAGGTTCTCGATTTCTTCAAACCGGGACCGCGCACCGGCCAGCAGAATGCTGTTCGTCCGGCGGTCTGCGCTGAGCACCACGCGTTCGGACTGGGCCTTGCCACGGCTGGAACTGAGGCTTTCCCTGACTTTGGCGTCGGCGTCAAGCAGTTCCTGCAACATGTCGGCCAGCTCGGTAACATCCACACCGGCCTGAAGCTGCACGATCTTGATGCCGGTCGCCAGGCTTGCCTCCTCGGTGTCGAGCATTTCCACCATCGCCCGGATCTGGGACATATCCGTGGGATTTGCCCGGACGATGAGCTGGCTCGACGGGTCGTCCGCGACGATCACCGGAACCATCTGGGCGGCTGCCGTGTTTCGCCCGCCACGAGTCTTGGCCGTCTCGACGAATAACTGCGTCAGAATGGGTTCCATCAAGGACGGCAAAGCGTGCGTTAACCTCAGAATTTCCGGCCGGTTACCGCCGTCCAGAATCTCCACGTCAAGCTCCGCGATGACGGCTGCGACGCGGTCAAGCTGTTCCTTGCCGCCCGAGACCACAAGCGAGTTTGTAGTGCTGGAAACGCTGATTCGTACGTCTCCGCTCAGACCGCCGGCCGCGCTGCCGCGACGCCCGCCGGCGCCGCTGCCGGGCTTCTGGAGATATGTCTCCAGGATTCCCAGCATTTCGGTGGCGTCCGTGTATTTCAGGGCGAAGGTGCGGATGTCACCCGGGCCGCGCTCCGGCGTGTCCAACTGGTTCAGGACCGTCATGATCTCCTCGAACTCGCTGTCCCTGGCCTTGATCACCAGGGTATCCGTGCCGACCGTGTGGGTGATGGAGATACCCCCGCGCTGAGGCATCCAGGACCGTCGTCCGCCGCCCCCTCCTTCGGTGAAAACCTCCGTGAGGGTCTGGGCGATGCTCTCCGCGTCGCCGTGCTTGACCTGCACGATGCGGGGCTGTTGGAGCACGTCGCTCTTGGTATCCACCTGCTTGATCAGCTCCTCGATCCGCTTCATGTTCTCCGGGGAGGCGGTCACCAGAATGCTACTGGAGCCCCAGTCGGCCACGGCCGTCACCTGGTCCCGGGCGGTCCGGCCGCCCCGGAACGACTGGGTGATCATCTCGGCCACGTCCCACACCATCCCGTACGTCAGCTTGAAAGCCCGGAACTGGCGGTCTTTTTCCAGGTCGGGCTCGACATCGAGCGACTGCACCAGGGGCATCAGATCGAACATCTCCTTTTCGCTGGCGAAGACCACCAGGCTGTTCGTGCCGGGGTCGGCGGAGATGCGCATCTGTTCGCCGCGGCGCGTGCTGACCCGCTGCATGGCGCCGCTGAGGGTGGTGGCCAGTTGCTCCGCGTTGGCGTGCTCAATTTTGACGACGTGCGTGGCGCGGACCTGGCTGCCCTCGACGTCAATCTGCCGGATGAGGGCCTCCACCTCGGCCTGCCGTTTGGCCGACGCGGAGACGACCACCGATTGCGTGCCCTGTTCCACCACGGCCGTCACCTGGTCGCGCGGGCTGGCTCGCGAAGCGGCGTACTGGGCGTTGATGGCGCCCACGATGCTGTTCGGATCGCCGAACTGGACCGGATAGACCTGGACCGTTCGTTCGGCGTCGCCGGTGGGCGCCACGTCCAGGCTTTCCACCATGGTTCGCACCTGCACGAGTTCCGCCTCCGTGGCGAACACGAGCAGAGAGTTGGTCCGGGACTCCGCCAGGACCTGCATGGTGGTATCTCCCTGGCGGGCCCGCTGAGTCGCCCGGAACAGGGTCTGGAGCTTCTGAGCTACCTCGTCCGCGTTGGCCTCCTTCAACGGAATGAGGTGCGTGGTACGCAGGGTGCCCTCCACGTCAATCTTCTGCAGGAGTTCCTGAATCTTCGCCTGGTTCTGCGGAGAGGCCGTCGCCACCAGGGCACTGGTGCCCCACGTGTAGCCGAACGCCACCTCGTCCTCCGGCCGCTGCCCGCGCGTACGCGGGAAGGCGGCGTTCAGGGCGTTGATGGTGGAGCCGGGGTCGGCGTATTTCAGATCATACACTTCCACGACCCGCCCCGTCAGGTTCGTCGGCTCCTGATCCAGTTGGACGATGATCTGCTGGACCTCCTCGATCTCCGTCGGCGTGCCGGAGAGAACCAGAAGGTTCATCGCATCATCGGGCACCACCGTCACCGGCAGTTGGCCGGTGCGCGTGCGGCCCCGCGCGCCGAGAACCTGGTTGACCGTGTTCGCCACGTCGGAGGCCCGGGCGTTCTTCATCGTGTAGAACTCCTGCACCTTGCCCTGCCCCTTGTCAACATCCAGCTCTTTCAGCAGCCTCGCGATCACCTCGTGGTTTTCCACGCTGGCCGTCACCACCATCTGCGTCGGTGAAACGACGGCCGTGTTCACCTGGTCGATCTCCGCCAGCCGCACGCCGGCGATGCGGAACATGTTGTTGATGGCGTTCGCCGCGGCGTTGGCGTCCAGCCACTCGAGTGAATACGTGCGCGACTCCCGCGCGGTGAGCATGCCGGCGCCTTCCTTGTCCAGCTCGGCCACGATCGTCTTGATCTGATCAATATTGACCTGGCTGGCCACCACGACGATCTGCTTGCTGGACACGCGAGGCGTCACCGAAACTGTCAGCTCGGCGGGGTTGATGTTCTGCAACTGGGCCTCGCGGTACGCCTTCTGCCGGTTCGCGAACTCCTGGGTGACTTGCGCGGCCGCGTCGTCCGCGTTCAGATACGTAAGCTGGATCGTCTCGGTGATCAGCGGAATCGGGGGCGAGCCGGCGTACTCCTCCAGTTTGTCGATCACCTGGGCTTTGATCTCGTCCTGCTGCTTACGCGTGCCGCGGACGATCAGCGTGTTGCTGGGAACGTCCGCCCCGGCCCGCGGAGGTTCGCTCCCGTCGGCCGCGCGACCGCTGTACAGCCGGTTGATGTGCTGGGCCACGTCGTTGGCCTTGGCCTGCACCAGGTGGTAGACCGTGGTGACGATCTCCGCATCGGGCGGGGGCGGCACGTCCAGAGTCACCAGCACCTGCTCCACAATCTGGAAGGTCGAGGTGTTCCCCATCACCAGAATCGAGTTCGTGCGGGCGTCGGCCGTGGCGCCGAACACCGCGCCGCCGGTCTTGAGGGTCGCGCCGAGCTGCCGCACAAGCGACATCATCTGATCCAGAATCAGCGGCGCCTGCGCGTGCTTGAGCTGGAAGATGCGCAGCTCCGCCCCGGGGTTCGTGGGCTTGTCCAGCATCGCGACCATGGACTCGATCTGGGGAATCAATTCGTCCGGCGCCCGGACGAAAAGCTGCATGGTGGCGTCGTCGGGGGTGATGGTGATGGCAGCGTTCTGCCCCTTCTGGCCGAGGGCCCCCAGCAGCGTCTGGGCCAACGTCGTCGGCGTGGCCTCCCGAACGGGGATGATCTTGGGCTTGCTCTCGTCCAGGGCCTTGCCCTTCATGCTCTCGATGCGCTGCGCAAGCTCCTCGCGGAGCTCGGCCGGGGCGGCGATGAACAACGTGTTGGTTTCCGATTCCGCGGTGATGACGACCTTTTTCGCGCCGCCGGTGTTGCTCCGGGTGGCGTACGCCGTCTGAAGCGCCTTGGACACGCGGGTGGCATCCAGAATGCTCGGCAGCGGAAACTCCATGACCTGCGCGTCGATCGGCTGATCCAGCGCTTCGATCAGATTTTCGATCCGCGGGAAGTCGATACTCAGCGCGCTGACGACCAGGGCGTTGCCGTCCTCATCCACGATAACCGTCGGATCATTCAGGCCGGACGGATCAAAACCGCTGGACGCCTGCCGGCGGCCCGTCATCCCGGCCTTGAACAGCCTCTCGAGCTGGGGGGCAATCTTTTTGGCGTCCGCATATTTCAGGACGTAGGTGCGCAGCTCCCGCTGGGGCGCCTCCTGGGCCTCCAGCTTGGCCACCAGCTCTTCCACCAGCTTGATGGCCGCCGGCGGACCCATCACCATCAGCGTGTTCGTGGCCGGGTTGCTGGTGAGATTGATGTCTTCCGCCACGTTGATGCCGGCCTCTTCGACGCCGGCCATCTCGATGATTTGCTCCCCCATCTGTGCTGCCGCCGCAGCCGCCGCGGCGGCGCTGGCCGCGCGCTGCGCCGCGCGCGCCGCGCCCCCTGTCCGACCCCGACCGATCCCCAGCAGCGATTTGAGCAGTTCCTCCACCTCGCCGGCATTGAGTTTCTTGAGTTCGATGATCTTGAAATCCTCCGGCCTCTCGCCTTTGCGGTCGATGGTGGCCAGGAGTTTCACGATGCTGGGGAAATCCTGCGTGGCGGCTCGGATCACCAGCGTCCGGGTCCGCGGGTCGGGAACCACACGAATGCCCCCGCTCGCCATGGCCGCCATCTGCTGCTGTATCGCCTGCTGCTGTGCCAGCTCTTCCGGACTCGGCTGGCCGGGTTCGCCGGGGCGCCGCCCGCCCTTCTCACCCTCCGGTTGGCCGGAGGCACCCGGCTGCCCGGGCGCGCCGGGCTGACCGGGTTTTCCGCCGGTCGGCTGGCCCCGCGCGGCGCGGGGTGTGGGCATCCGCGGCTGAGGCATGTTGAACATCGCCTCCAGATACTGCGCCGCAATCCGCACATCTATGTACTTCAGGCGGTAAACGCGAATGTCCGGCGGCAGTGGAACGTCCTTGAGGTCGTCGCCGATCTTGTCAATCAGATCGCGGACGCCGCTGACATCCTGGCCAAGTCCTTCCACAAAAATGACGCCGGTCTCATTGTCGTATCGGATCCGGATCGGCACCTGCGCCGGTTCGGACGCCTCCGCCTCGCCGCTCGCCGCCGCCTGTGCGGGCTGTTCCGGGCCGACGAGCGCGCTGCGGATGTCTTCCGCCGTCGCGTGGGGCGATTCCTCCGCCGGCCGGGTGGTCGGCGGATTCTCCCTTTCGTCGGCCTCGTCCCGTGCGGCGGTCGCCACCACGAGCGCATGGAAATCTGCGACCAGGCCAGCCGGCAGCACGCAGGGCAGCGTATCCGTCTCGGCGTTGGGGGCCGATTCCCCGGAACTCTGCGGCGTCACCAACTCCACGATCTTGTCGTAATCCACCGCGTTGGGATCCGCCGCGCTCACATCGATCGGAATGCCCGGCATGCGGGATTGCAGGATCAGGGCGATTTCCTTGGCGGACAGACCCACCCGCGGGATCGGTATCGCCAGGGTCTTCACGGCGGTCTGTTCCGGGGAGGGCTTGTCGATGAATTTGCGGATCAGTTCCTCCGTTTCGTCAAACGTGCTCGGATCGCCCTGCATCGTGATGAACTTGCTCCATCGGATGTAGTCGATCTTCGGGGCCTTCTCCTTCCCGAACGTCTTCTCCACCATATCCTCCAGCAGGAACACCGCGTCATACGGATCGGCCCACTGCAGCTCGACCATCCGGGAGGGAAGCACGTCCGATGGCCGCTCGATCACCGGTTTCTGTCCATCCGTGCCCTCATACATTGCGTGCAACGAGTCGATCTGCGCAATCTTGGCCGGGCTGGCCATGACGACCATGGTGCCGCCCCACGGATCCGTCACGAGGGCGATTTCCTTGCCTTTGCGCGGGCCGCTGGCGGAGGCAAACCAGTCGTCCGTCTTGGGTTTGGGCGGCAGGCCGCCGGAATCCACCAGGGTAAACACGATGTCGGCGAAATCGTCCACGTTGCAGTTGCGCAGCTCGTACACCTTCATCGTGGACCCCGTGTCCGCTTCCTCGTCCAGCAGCCGGATCCAGCCCTCCACTTCGTCCACCTGCTCGGCAAAGCCCGCCAACACCAGGGCGTTGCCGCCCGGAGCGGTCAACACGGTCACACTGGGGCCGGACGGACCCGTCGGTGCGGCGGCCGGCGGCATGGGCGTCGGAGGGGAACCCGGAGGTCCGCCCCGGCGTGTGCCGCCACGATCCGGCCGGCGGAATCCCGGCGACCGTGTACCGCTGCTCAGCACGGCGTTAATGGTGCCGGCCATCTCCGCCGCGTCGGCCTTTTTCAGCTTCACCGTGCGGATGACTCGCGGTCCGTCGCCTTCGCGGTCCAGCTCGGCGACCATCATTTCCGCCTCGGTCATGAGCGCACCCGGAGCCACCACCAACAGCCGGCCCTTGACGGCGTCGGGCTCGACCAGAAGGCTCGTCGCGGCCGGGCCCTTGCCGCTCGGCGCCGCCGCCTTAAGCACGCCGCTGGACACCGCCTCGGCATGCTTCATGTCCAGGAAGCTTCGGAGAAGCTGGGCGGCCTGGTTTGCGTCGGCGTTCGCCAGGTCGAAGAAACGAACCTGCGTCGCATCCCCCGCCTGCGGCACGTCCAGCTCTTCCAGCAGGGCGGCGATCTTGTTCATCGTCTCGGTCGGAGCGATCACCAGCAGGCTGTCTCGGATCTCGGTGATTCGAACGTCGCCGCCGGAACTGCTGACCGTCACCGGCGCCGGCGCCGCGGTCGGCGGCTGATTCGGCTGCCGGGGCGGGCGGCGGACCGCCGACGGCGGCCCTGCCGGATCCAGAATCAGGGCCTGAATCACGCTGCGCGCCTCGGCCGGGGCGATGTACTTCAGTTTGAACGTGCGCTGCTCCAGCGCGGCCTCCGTGTCGTACCGGGCGACCAGATCCTCCAGACGCCGAATCTGCGCCGGCGAGGCACCCCAGACGGCCACCGCGTCAATGTCCGCCGCGAGTCTGACGGCCTCGGCCAGTCCCATCTGATTGAGAATCTGCTGAAGCGCGTCCACGATCCTCTGCGGGTCCGCGTGCGCAACGGGAATCCGATGCCATTCGATCACCAGTTCGGCGTCGGAATCCAGATCCTGGATCAGCGGCCAGTAGCGGTCGTTCCACTCGCCCTCCGAGCAGAGCACGTACAGCATGCGGGTGCTGTCATCCCCCTGGAACTTCTCGCCCGGCTGGGCGACGGCGGCCGGTCGTCGCGGCGCCTGCCCGCCTCGACGGGGCGCGGCGGCCGGCGCCGCGGCGGGCGCGGCGCCCGCATCCAGGGCCTTGAGCATGTTGGCCACCAGGGACGGCCGGGCATGTTGCAGCCGGGCCTTGTGCAGCGTCTCCTCATCCTGGGTCACGTCCAGTTCCGTCAGAATGGTGACGGCTCGCTCAATGTCGGTGGCGGCGCCTCCGGCGATGATGATGGACTGATTCGAGGGATCCGGCACGAAGCGAAGCCCGCTTCCGTCGCCGTGGATGATGTCAAAAAGCGTCTGGGCCTCGGTGGCCAGCTTCTCCAGGTCGGAGGCGTTTGCGATCTCGACCCGCCGGTACGGATCCGGCTGCTCCACGTCGAACTGCCCGGCCAGTTCGTGCACCTTCTGCACCTGCTCGTCATCGCCGACGACGATGAGCTGGTTCTGGTCCGGTCGGGGAATGATGGTCAGGTTCTCGGCGTTGACGCCGGCCGGCGGGGCGGCCCCCTTGGGCGGACGAGGCTGGCGCCGCGGCGGCGCGGGTGCCGCGCCCGGCGCGCCGGTCAGGATCGGATTGGCGATGGCGAGGAAGTCCTCCACGGAAATGTGCCGGAGCTGAATGACCACAGGAGCGAAATCGCCGGATTCCCGGATGTCGATGAGGGCCAGAAAGTCGCGGATCTCCTGGATCTTCTCGGGGACGGCCCGCACCAGGATGCGCCGGTTCAGATCGTCGGCATAGGCGTCGATAGGCCAGGCGTCCGCCGCCGTGGGCTGCGGGGTGCCGCGCCGGACCTGAGGGCGGTTCACCGCGGCGTCGCTGAATCCGCTGATCATCTGCTTGAGCGTGTTCAAGGCCTGCGTGGCCGGCACGTACCGGACCTCCAGGATTTCCAACCGCGTCGGGTTGGGCGTCTGCCCGCCCTCGGCGAACTTCTTCACCAGGGCGATGAACTTGTTCACGTCTCGGGCGAGAGCGAAGATCGTGATGGAGTTGGTCTGCTGGAACTGCGAGGTCAGCACATAATCCGGCAGAAAATCCCGGAAAGGCGTGAGATCATCGATGGTGCCGCTCTCGGGGGTGTAGAGCACCATCACCAGTTCCATTTCATCAAGATTGGCCTCGCGATACAGCGACTCATTGACGTAGATCCGGCTCTGCGGGAGAAACCGCTTCATGTCCGAAACCCGCCGGACGGCAAACCCATCCTTCTCGCGCTGGATGTAATACTGCTGCGGATGGCTGAACAGGAGGTTGCGAACCCGGCTCAGCACGGTCTCGTAGTCCAGGGACTCCGTCGTGACGAAGTTAACGGGGCCGCCCGGAGGCCGCTCGCCGATGACGGCCACGCCGGTCGCCCTCTGGAACCCGTCAATCAGATCGGCATACGTGCCGTCCTTGATGCTGAACTGGTACTCCCGCATCTCCGGCGGTTTGCCGATGTCGTCCGGATTGACGACCACGCTGTCGGAGACAGGCGCCGAACGCACCGCGGGCGGGCCCATGTCGTCCTGCGGCTCCGGGCGGCGAGGCGCACTGCGGGGGTTCACACGCCGCTGCACGCCCGTGGAAGAAGCGTTTGGCCGGTGGGGGTTGCCGGAGGGCGGGTCGGCGCCCGGACCGGCCCAGGCCGGGCCGATCCAAGCCAGGCAGACCGCCCAGGCCCAGACTGCGGCGGCCCGCGCCATCCCGTGTGTCGCCCACTTGTGCGTACTGCTGCGAATCATCGTTCTGTCCTCACTGTCCGGCGGGCCTGTCACTGGTGCCCTGCCTGAAAGACTCCGGGGCCGGATCGGTCTCGACAATCACGTCGACGTCCGCTCCAGCGCCGGTTCGTCCGGTCCGTTGGTGTCCATCTCCGGCAACCCGTCCGTGCCGGGATCCGCCGGGTACTCGTCCTCGCCCGGCATCTCCGGCGGCGCCGGCTCCCATGGTGCGTCCGGTTCCCCATTCATCTCCTCACCGCCCTCGTTTCCGGGCGGCGCGGGGGGCCCGACGGGATCCGCCAGGGCCCTCAGATTCTCCACGCCGATCCGGATCTCCGGATAGGCCGTCGCGGTTTCCACCGGCACGCAGTCGGCCAACCGTTCGCCCGTCGGGTAGAACTCTTCCACGCCATTACCTCTACGCGTCACCGCGCCCAGCGGATGCACCAGGATGATGTCGCCGCCGTCGAGCCGGTCCCCGACGTATTTCACTTCGCGCAGCGTCGTGTTGACCCGGCTGGCAATGGTCACTTCACCACGACCATAGGTCCAGGCCATGGTGATGAACTTCTCATCGCGCAGAGGATCGCGTTCTTCCGGCGGCGGCAATTCCGATTCGTCCTCCATTTCGATCACCACGGGCGGAGTGGGCGGCACAGGCTCCGGCACGGGCGGCCAGAAGGGCGGATCGGCCATGGCCAGCAGGTTCGGGGCGTTGTGCCTGACGATAATGTCGGGCGGCTCGCCCGGCGCACCGGCCGCCGCCTTCATCGCGGGCAGCACGGTGACCTCCAGATCCACGTCGATCTTGACCCTGTCTTCCCTGAGCCGCCTGCTGGCCGGCGACATTTTCAGGCTGGTGCACTGGGCCACGCCGGGCAGCTCGTGCAGCTCGAGAATGAATCGGAGAGCGTCCGGCCAGACGCCCTCGGCGGAAATCGAGAACTTGACCGTCGTGATCTTCGTTTTGGGATCCTCGCTGGGTTTCGGCGCGACGCGGGGCCGGTCGAGGTTGCAGGACTCGATCAACTCATCGATGCGCGGCTTCATCTGACGCTCGACGGCGGCCGCGTCGGTCCCGCCCGTCCGGGTCACGTATTCGGCGTACCGGGCCTGGTCATCCTGAAACTGGCTCTGGATTCTCTCGAGATTGCTGAGCTCCTGACGGGCCGTGGCGATCCGCGCGGTGTAGTCGAAAACGCCGCGCAGGCTCGGCGCCACGCGGGCGACGACGATCACGCCCGCCACCGCCACAAATCCGATCAGGAGTTTCTTTTCGCGTGCCTTCATCGTGCGTCCGTCTTTTCAACCGCGGCTGTCCCGCTCGCGCTCTTTACGTCCGCTTGTGCCGGCCAGGTCCGGCCGCTCCCGCGAGCCCACCACGGTGATGTCCAGCTTGCCCGACACGGGATGCGTTCCATACGCCGCCGTGGCGGTAGCCCCCAGCTTCACCTCGTAATAGCGACCCGTCGCCCCCGGCACCCGGAATTCCTGGAGCCGATTCACCAGCTCGGTCAGCACCTGCGGCGCCGTGGCCTTCACCCGCATCGTGATCGACCGGTCCTTCTGCTGCATGGTGATATCTTCCAGAACCAGCGTCTCGGTGCCGGGCAGACACGCCTGAATGTCGTGCAGTTCGTCGATCCAGATAATCTGGTCCGCTTCCTGGTTCCGCACGGTCTGGACCAGCTTGCTCAGCGCCTCCATGTCTTTTTTCTTGGATTCCGCCGTCTCGATCCGGCTCTCGATCGTCTGCAACTCCCGCCTCTGCGGCATCACGGTCTGGTAATAGAACACGCCGCCCGCCGCCAGAAACAACCCCAATACCGCGGCCGCCAGCGGCAGCTTTCGAAGCTGCTGCTCCGCCCGGGTCACCACCTTCTTGGGATTCAGGAAATCGATGTGGTCGTCCGGATGCGACGTCTGGGCCTCGATCAACCCCAGCACCGCCGCGAAACCGCAGGCATCCCGGCCCCGGCTGCCGTCCCAGCCGAAGTGAACCGCCGGGTTGAACAGTTCGGCGGTCATGTCGAAACGGTCGCGCAGGGCCTCGGCCAGCCGCTCTTCCAGACCGGTATCGCCCCCGATCACCACATGGTTGATCGCCACACCGGGCTCTTCCGAGCGGTACGCCTCGACAGATCGCACCACTTCCATCACCAGGGCGTTCAACGCCGCGGCCCGTTCGTCGCCGCGGGCCGGCGGCACGCTGCCCGACAGGCGGAGAGGCAGCCCCTCACCGGGGACGGTTGGCGGTTCGCTCCCGGACGCTCCGCGAGCGTCCGGCGCGGACTCCCTCGGCACCGCCACGGAAGCCGCCCGCGTGAACGTAAGCTGCCCGCCGGAAATCACGTCGATTTCCGTGAACGTGCTGCCCACATCCACAAACAACACGCGCTCGTGACGATCGGCATCCAGCACGGCGTTGACCGCCAGCCGGTTCGCATGAGGCCGCAGGCCCGCCCGCAACAGCTTCAACCCGGCGGCCTTCAGGATCGCCCGGTACGAGTCCAGCACGTCCAGCCGAACGGCCGCAACCACGGCGCTGCTGGTGCCCCGATCGCCCTCCGGAACGGGAGCCGCATAATCGATGGCGGCCTGGGACGCCGGAAACGCCAGTTCACGCTCGAACTGCAGGGCGATGACCCCGGGCAGATCTTCCGGCGCCGCCGGAGGCAGACCCCGGAGCCGCTTGACCGTCACGCGGTCGCGCGGCAGCCCGATCAGCACGTCGCGCACGCGGATCCGCTCCTGGCTCAGGAACTCGCGGAGGAGACGGCCGAAGGCCTGCGGGTCCGCCGGGCTGACGTCCGGCGGAACGGCAAACGACTGCACGCGCAGGATGCGGCTGCGACCTTTCCTGACGGCCGCATGCACCGCACGCACCTCGTGCTCATCCCAGTCCAGGGCGAGGTACTGTTTTTCAACGAGCGCTGGCAACACCCGGTTGCCCTCCTTTCCGTTCATCCTCCAGCCGCAACGGGTATCCGACGCCCAGCGGCGTGAGGTCACGGTAGTAGACGATCTGGGCCACCGGCCCCCGCATCTGCAACACCGCCTGGATCCGCGAGACGGCGCCCAAGTGCGTCGCGAACCCGACGGATTCCACTTCAAACTGAAACCCGCGGGTCGTGATGAACGGGATGACCTCGGCCATGGTGTCCTCGTCCAGCACGCCGTGGATGAGAAGCCACGCCGGGGTGCGCTTGGCATTGGAATCCAACGCCGCCCGCTGCGCCACGATGTCGTCCGCCATCTGGGCCGTCAGGAACGGAACGCAGCGCAGCACTTCCACCGGCGCGGTGTTCACGTCGATCAAGCCAACCTGCTCGGGCTCGATCCAGAGCGTAAGGCGATCCAGAATCCGATGAAAATCCTCCAGGACAAACGGAGTGGGAAGCCACTGACCGCCGCCCTGGGGAACCGGTTTGAGCAGATCGACCAGGCTGTACATGCTGGTCAACTGGTTCGGTGCTCGCCCCACAGGAGGACGACCGCCCGGATTCCGGCGGGAGTTTCCGCCGCGGCCGCCGGGCTGCGAAGCCGGCGCTTGCCCGCCGGGCCCGTTCGAGTTCGCTTCTTCG